>NZ_JAACGC010000037.1:0-42081 GCF_029237385.1 Aeromonas sp. 1HA1 | reverse complement strand
GGCCGCACGATGAAGAGCAAAAGTTAGCATGATCGTTACCATGTTCGGGAGTCACATAGGAGATCAGATCCTGGAAATCGGGAAAAGTGCCAATCAGTTCACAATATTTGTGTATAAGAGTCAGGTGCATAACAAGAGCTGCGCATAACAAAACGAGCAGACGAGATATCCCATTGGACACGAAGCTGGCGCGCAGGCGCTGGCAAGTACAAAAACAGAGGTCACAAGAATGAGCGATGAAAAGCTGAAAGACCCGTCCCGCCGCAATCTGATCAAGGGTGTTGGCGTGGTCGCCACCATTGGCGTGCTGGCCGGTGCCACCGGTCGGGTGGTGGGCAAAGAGGTGCTGACCCACGACACCGAGCCTGACAAGGGCTATCGGGAGACCCCCCATGTTCACGACTTTTATCGCACCCTGCGCGGCACCGACTGAGCCGGATCAGTGCCGAACATAGCGAAGGAGAATTCATGAAACTGACAAAACGTGCCGAGCCGGTCAAGGCGAGCGAGCAGGGCCACTTGCAAGGCTGTTTGCAGAATAATGGGGCCGCTTGCGGCCAGGGGCTGACCCGCCGCGCCTTTATGGTCAACTCCGGTCTGGTGGCCGGTGGCGCCGTGGCCGCCGGTTGGCTGGCCCCTGCTATGATGTAGCGGGCCGAGGCCAAAACCGTGGCGGCCGAGGTGCCGGTCGAGGTGAAGCGCACCATCTGCTCCCACTGCTCGGTGGGCTGCGGCGTCTATGCCGAGGTGCAGAACGGCGTCTGGACCGGTCAGGAGCCAGCGTTTGATCACCCCTTCAACCTCGGCGGTCACTGCGCCAAGGGGGCGGCCCTGCGCGAGCATGGCCACGGCGAGCGTCGCCTCAAGTACCCGATGAAGCTGGTGGGTGGCAAGTGGCAGCGCATCAGCTGGGATCAGGCCATCGAAGAGGTGGGCAATGAAGTGCTGCGCCTGCGCAAGGAGTCCGGCCCTGACAGCGTCTACTGGCTCGGCTCTGCCAAGCACTCCAACGAGCAGGCCTACCTGTTTCGCAAGATGGCGTCGCTCTGGGGCACCAACAACGTGGATCACCAGGCGCGCATCTGCCACTCCACCACGGTCGCTGGCGTAGCCAACACCTGGGGCTACGGCGCCATGACCAACAGCCTGAACGACATGCACAACAGCAAGTCGATCATGTTTATCGGCTCCAACCCGGCGGAGGCCCACCCGGTCGCCATGCAGCACATCCTGCTGGCGAAAGAGCGCAACGGCTGCAAGATCCTGGTGGTCGACCCGCGCCGCACCCGCACTGCCGCCAAGGCGGACATGTATCTCTCACTGCGTCCGGGCACCGACGTCGCCTTTATCTGGGGCATGCTCTGGCACATCTTCAAGCACGGCTGGGAAGACAAGGAGTTCATCCGCACCCGTGTCTACGGCATGGATGAGGTGCAAAAAGAGGTGGCGCGCTGGACTCCGGCCGAAGTGGAGCGGGTGACCGGCCTTAACGAACAGCAGGTCCATGGCGCTGCCAAGCTGCTGGCCGACAACCGCCCCGGCTGCGTGGTCTGGTGCATGGGCGGCACCCAGCACACCACAGGCAACAACAACACCCGCGCTTACTGCATCCTCGAACTGGCCCTCGGCAACGTGGGCAAGAGCGGGGCGGGCACCAACATCTTCCGCGGTCACGACAACGTGCAGGGAGCCACCGACTTTGGCGTCACCTCCGACTCCCTGCCCGGATACTACGGGCTGGAAGAGGGCTCCTGGAAGCACTGGGCCCGGGTGTGGGGTGTCGATTACGAGTGGATCAAGGCCCGTTTCGACAACAAGGCCTACAACGGCAAGTTGCCGATGAACAATAACGGCATTCCGGTCTCCCGCTGGGTGGATGGGGTGCTGGAGAACGCTGATCTCATCGAGCAGGGCTCCAATATCCGCGCCATGTTCTACTGGGGCCATGCGGTCAACTCCCAGACCCGCGGCCCGGAAATGAAGAAGGCGATGCAAAAGCTCGACATGATGGTGATTGTCGACCCGTACCCCACCGTCGCCTCGGTGATGAACGATCGCACCGATGGCGTCTACCTGCTGCCGGCCACCACCCAGTTCGAGACCTATGGTTCCGTCACCGCCACCAACCGCTCCATGCAGTGGCGCGACAAGGTGATAGAACCCCTGTTCGAATCCAAGGTCGACCACGAGATCATGTATCTGCTGAGCAAGAAGCTCGGCTTTGCCGATGAGCTCTTCAAGCACATCAAGGTGGAGAACAACCAGCCACTGCTGGAAGACATCACCCGCGAATACAACCGCGGCATGTGGAGTGTGGGCTACACCGGCCAGAGCCCGGAGCGGCTCAAGGCGCACCAGCAGAACTGGCACACCTTCCACAAGACCAACCTCAAGGCCGAGGGCGGCCCGGTCAGTGGCGAAGTGTATGGTCTGCCCTGGCCCTGCTGGGGTACCCCGGAGATGAAGCATCCCGGCAGCCACATCCTCTACGACACCAGTATTCCGGTCTCGGAAGGGGGCGGCGGTTTCCGTGCCCGTTTCGGCATCGAGTATCAGGGCGTCTCGCTGCTCGCCGAAGACTCCTGGCCCAAGGGGAGTGAGGTGGAAGACGGCTATCCCGAGATCACTGCCGACCTGATGAAGCAGCTCGGCTGGTGGGATGAGCTGACCGAGGCCGAGAAGAAGGAGGCCGAGGGCAAGAACTGGAAGACCGATCTCTCCGGCGGTATCCAGCGGGTCGCCATCAAGCACGGCTTCGTTCCCTACGGTAACGCCAAGGCGCGCTGCGTGGTGTGGACCTTCCCGGATCAGGTGCCCAAGCACCGCGAGCCGCTCTATACCCCGCGCCGCGACTTGCTGGCTGACTACGCCACTTGGCCTGATTCGAAGAGCCTGTGGCGCTTGCCGACCCAGTACGCCTCGGTGCAGGAGAAGGATGTCAGCAAGGAGTTCCCGATCATCCTCACCTCCGGCCGTCTGGTCGAATACGAGGGAGGCGGCGACGAGACCCGCTCCAACCCCTGGCTCGCCGAGTTGCAGCAGGAGATGTTCGTCGAGATCAACCCGGCGGATGCCAACGATGTCGGCGTGCAGGATGGTCAGGATGTGTGGGTCGAGGGGCCGGAAGGGGGCCGGGTCAAGGTGAAGGCGCTGGTGACCCCGCGGGTCAAGCCGGGGCTCGCCTTTATGCCGTTCCACTTCGGCGGCCACTTCGAGGGCAAGGATCTGCGATCCAAATATCCGGAAGGGTCTGACCCTTATGTGCTGGGTGAATCGGTCAACATAGTCACCACCTATGGTTATGACCCTGTCACCCAGATGCAGGAGACCAAGGTCACCCTGTGCCGTTTTCGCAAAGTAGGAGCTTAGATTTCATGGCCAGAATGAAATTCATGTGTGACACCAAGCGCTGCATCGAGTGCAACGGCTGTGTGACGGCGTGCAAGAACGAGAACGATGATGCCCTCGAGTGGGGCATCCAGCGTCGCCGGGTGGTGACCCTCAACGACGGCCTGCCGGGCGAGATCTCCATCTCCGTCGCCTGCATGCACTGCACCGACGCCCCCTGCATGGCGGTCTGCCCGGCCGACTGCTTCTATCACACCGACGACGGCATAGTGCTGCACAACAAGGATCTCTGCATCGGTTGTGGCTACTGCCTGTTTGCCTGCCCGTTCGGGGCGCCCCAGTTCCCGAAAACCGCCGCCTTCGGCGATCGGGGCAAGATGGACAAGTGCACCTTCTGCGCCGGTGGCCCGGAAGAGGATCACAGCGAGGCGGAGCGCCAGAAGTACGGAGCCAACCGCATCGCCGAGGGCAAGCTGCCGATGTGTGCCGAGCTCTGCTCCACCAAGGCGCTGCTGGCGGGGGATGCACAGGTGATCTCCGACATCTTCCGCGAGCGGGTCGCCTATCGCGGGGCCAAGGATGCGGCATGGGGTAACGGCGATGAGCTGTTCCATGATGCCAGCAAGGCGGGCAAGGGAGGGGCAGCATGAAAACCTGGCTAATGGCCCTGTTTGCTGCCCTGCTGCTGGTGAGTACCGCAAGTTTCGCCGATGCCGAGCAAGAGGCGGTCGGCTTTGCTGGCGCCGATTACTGGCGGGCGGTGAAGGATGGGCAGGAGGGGGTGACCACCTCCCGCTCGCCGGAGCACGGGGTGCTGATCTCGGTGCCGGGTCAGCTCTGGTTCGAGGTGAAGACCAAGTGGGTGTCACCGCTCGGCGCTATCGCCATTTTTGGATCCTTGGCCATGTGTGGCCTGATGTACCTGGTCGTGGGGCAGACCAAGCTCTCCAAACCGCGCACCGGGCGCAAGCTCAAGCGCTGGAGCAGGCTGGATCGGGCGCTGCACTGGACTACGGCGGCCATGTTTCTGACCTTGTCCGGGTCGGGGCTGGCCATCATCTACGGCAAGTATTTTATCAAGCCGGTGGTGAGCCTCGGGGTGTGGGAGAACTGGATCTGGTTTGCCAAGGTGTTCCACAACTACGTGGGGCCGCTCTTCTTCCTCTGCCTGATGGGGGTGCTCATCAAGTGGTTCCGCCACAACATCGTCAATATGGTGGATGTGCAGTGGTTCATGAAGTTTGGCGGCATGCTCGGCAAGCACAAGGGGAGTCACCCTTCGGCGGGCTTCTCCAACGGCGGCGAGAAGGCGATCTTCTGGCTGCTAATCTGGTTTGGCGGCATTGTGGTGGCGACCGGGCTGTTCCTTGATTTCCCCATCTTCGGCCAGCTGCGCCGCCAGATGGAGTGGGCCAGCTTTATCCACATCGTCGGTGCGCTGATCCTCATCTGCGGCTTTATCTTCCATATCTACATGGGCCTGTTCCAGCTGGAAGGGGCGCTGGAGGGGATGGTGACCGGCGAGGTGGACGAGACCTGGGCCAAGGAGCACCACGACCTCTGGTATGAAGAGGTAAAGCATCAGCTCGATGAGCCCAAGGTGGGCAAGTCCGGCTGAGACGTGATGAAGGGATGAAACATGAAAGGACGCCGAGGCGTCCTTTTTTATTGTCTGTTCCTGATTGTCTCGTCAACGCAAGCCTCTTTACAGGGGCGGCTGCAGGGGGAGCCTGATCTGGTATGTCAGCCCCTGGCCGGGCGGGCTGGTGACGGTCAGTTGGCCGTGCAGGTTGTTCTCCACCAGATTGTGGATGCGGCAGGCGCTCAGGCCGCAGTGGCTGGTGCTGCCGCGCAGGGTGGTGAAGAAGGGTTCGAACAGGCGGGGCAGCTGTTCGGCCGTCATGCCGGGGCCCGAGTCCCGATAGGTCAGCAGCAGCTCGTTGCCGCTTTGCGCTATGTTCAGGCCCAAGCTGTGTGGCCCAGGCCCCTTGAAGGCGTGCTCCATGCTGTTCTTGATGAGTTCATGCACCAGATCGAGAAACAGCGACTCGGGGGCGATCCTCGTTGTTAGCACTGATGAAGAGGACGGGCAGGCACCACTGGCCCGGCAACTGCTTGATGCGGCGGCACGCTTCATAACCATTCATCACCGGCATGTTGATGTCCATCAACACCAGTGCGGGAGGGGACCGGGTGGCCGCATCCAGCGCCTGCTGTCCATCGGTCGCCTCGCGCACCGGGTAACCCGCCTCTTCCAGCAGGCAGCGCAATATGTAGCGGTTGGATGCCATGTCATCGACGATCAGGATATCACTCATAGTGCGGCTTCCCGGAATAGGGGGGAGAGAACCCCTGCTGTGGGTTTGCTGTTGAGCATAGTTGTCCGCCATATTCATTGCGTTGACAACCCTTTGGCATCGTCAAATCGTGTGGTTTTTTACGCAGGGGCGAGCAACAGTAAGGGCGGTTTCGTTTATTAACGAGGAGAACAAGGATGAAGAGAACATTGCTGGTAGCCATCTGTTCATTTGGTCTGCTGGGGGGGAATGGCATCCGGGGTCGTGCAGGCGGCCGATGACATCAAGACCCAGCAGGTGCAGTTCAAGAAAGGGGAGTCCGGTGCCATCATTAAGGGTACGATCCAGGGGCATGAGACGCTGGACTACACACTGACCGCCAACAAGGGCCAGAGCATGGCGGTGACCCTGACGGGAAAATCGAGCACCTATTTCAATATCTTGCCACCAGGCAGCACGGGGGAGGCGATATTTATCGGTTCCAGCGAGGGCAACAATTTCCAGGCAAACCTGCCAGCCAAGGGGACCTACACCATTCGGGTCTACCAAATGGGCGCTGCCGAAACCAGCAAGGCCAAGCATGCCTTCAAATTGGAGGTGAACATCAGCGATTGAGTCTTTAACTGCCATGGGAATGAACACACGGTGGCTGCGGTCGCCGTGTTTGTTTCAGGTTGTACTCCGGCTCTGCGCCCGGCCTGATCATGTTTTTGGCCGCAGGGTATGCCCGAGCTCACAAAACGAAACAACCAAACGTCATATGATTGATTTCATTATGAGTCTTGCTCTCCTGCCGAACGGCAATTTCACGTAAATCAAAGAGAACGACTATGGCTACCGGACAATATCTGCTGTGGAAAGATGCACAGGGACAGGATTTTCGCCCCGTTGCACTGACTGGCACTGATCTGCTCAACGATCGCAACCTCAACAAGGGCACAGCCTTCACCGAACAGGAGCGCGCCGACTTCGAGCTCGACGGCCTGTTGCCTCCTCAGGTTCAAACCTTTGAGGCCCAGCTGGATCGGGTCTATCAGGGCTTCTTGAGCGCCTGCAGCGACATCGAGAAGTACCAGAACCTGCGTGCCCTGCAAGATCGCAATGAAACGCTGTTTTATGCCCTGCTATCGCGGCACGTGGAAGAGATGACCCCCATCATCTACACCCCGACCGTCGGCAAGGCGTGTCAGGAGTTCAGCCACCGCTATCAGAAGGCGCGCGGTCTTTACATCACCCCGAAAAACGTCGATGACATGGGCTCACTGGCCCGTCAGCTGGATGCAAAATCGGTGCGCATCATAGTGGTGACCGACAGCCAGGGCATCCTGGGGATAGGTGACCAGGGGGTGGGTGGCATGGGGATCCCCATCGGCAAGCTCTCCCTCTATACCCTGGCGGCCGGTATCCACCCCGCCTGCTGCCTGCCGATCGCCCTTGATGTAGGGACCGACAATCAGGCCCTGCTGGATGATCCCATGTATCTGGGTCAGCCTCACAAGCGCATCCGTGGCAAGGAGTATGACGACTTCATCGACAAGTTCGTGGCCGGAGTCAAGCGCCACTTCCCGAACGCCGTGCTGCAGTGGGAAGACTTCAGCAAGTCCAACGCCTTCAACAATCTCTCCCGCTACCAGCAATCCCTGCCGTCGTTCAACGACGATATTCAGGGCACGGGCGCCGTGGTACTGGCCGGTATCATAGGGGCGGTCAAGGTCAAGGGGGAGACTCTGGGTCAGCAGAACTATCTGGTCTATGGCGCTGGCGCCGGCGGGGTAGGGGTTGCAGATCAGATCTGTGCGGGCATGATCCGCGAGGGTCTGGACCCGCAGGCGGCCCGCGATCGTATCTATATCCTGGATACCCAGGGGCTGGTGTGTGACAACCGCGATGGCCTTGACGAGTACAAGCGTCGTTACGCCAAGCCGGGTCTGCTGCTGGCTGGCTGGGATACCGAAGTGCCCGGCAGGGCCAACCTGACCAACGTGCTGCGCCATGTGCCCATCACAGTGCTGCTCGGCACCAGCGGTGCCGGTGGCGCCTTCAAGGAGGAGCACGTGCAACTGATGCAAAAGCACTGTGCCCGTCCCATGGTGTTCCCGCTCTCCAACCCGACTGCCAACTGTGAAGCATTGCCGGAAGACATCTACCGCTGGAGCCAGGGCAAGGCCATCGTCGCCACCGGTAGCCCGTTCAAGGACGTGACCTTCGATGGCAAGGATTACCGCATTGGCCAGGGCAACAACGTCTTTATCTTCCCCGGGGTGGGGCTGGCCGCCATCGTCAGCCAGCTGAGCGAGATCAGCCCGGATATCTTCACCACGGCCGCCTTTGCGCTGGCCGAGTGCGTGAACGAGGTGGATCTGGCACAAGGTTCCGTCTATCCGCGGATCCGCGAGCTGCGCAACATCTCGGTGCACGTGGCGACCTCCGTGCTGAAAGACATAGTGCGCAAGGATCCATCCCACCCGCTGATCGGGCAGGATCTGCAGCAGCATATCCTGAGCCACATGTGGGAACCGCTCTACCTGCCTTATCGCCGGGTATGACGGCCGAAAGCGTGAGATGAAAGGGGGTGGCCGTCAGGCCACCCCCTTTTTTCGTCAGCTGCGCAGCGGCAGCCAGTGCCCATCCTTGCTGCGGCAGGCGGTATCTTCCCACTGCTGGCTTTCCTGGCCTATATAGAGCTGCTCGCGATAGTCGCGACACCAGAGGCCATTGGGGTGGCGGAAGGTGCGCAGCGGCGTGACACTGCCACTGTGACGGTTAGCGGCATTGAACCAGGTGAGGCTCTGCCCTTTGGGGCGGGTTTGCAGCGCCTCTGCCAGCGCCTGATTGGCCAATACCACATCGGCCTTGTCCATCTGGTGGTAAAGCGGTGGGCTGTCGACCGTCGCGCAGCCAGTGAGGCCGAGCAGGAAAAGTGGTAACAGATAACGCATTATGGTTGCCCCTGTTCACGAAAACTGCGGTTGAGCAGAGCACGCTCCTGCTCATCGGTAAGCACTTGCTTACGATCATCGATGGTGCCATCGCCCCGCAGCTTGTTGCCGTTGGCATCGACGGTATCCACACCGTTATCATCAATGGTGCCGTCGCCCCGTAGCTTGTTGCCGTTGGCATCGACGGCATCCACACCGTTATCATCAATGGTGCCGTCGCCCCGCAGCTTGTTGCCGTTGGCATCGACGGCGTCCACACCGTTGTCGTCGATGGTGCCGTCGCCCCGCAGCTTGTTGCCGTTGGCATCGACGGCATCCACACCGTTGTCGTCGATGGTGCCGTCGCCCCGCAGCTTGTTGCCGCTGGCATCGACTGCGTCCACACCGTTATCATCGATGGTGCCGTCGCCCCGCAGCTTGTTGCCGTTGGCATCGACGGCATCCACACCGTTGTCGTCGAGGCCGTTGCCAAGGCCGCGTCCACCAGCATGATGATCCCCTCCGGCGTGACGATCTCCTCCGGCGTGTTCACCGCCGCCATTGTCATCACTACCCTGGCTACCCCCGTCGCTGCCGCCACTGTTGTCGCTGCCGCCACTGTTGTCGCTACCGCCACTGTTGTCGCTGCCACCACTGTTGTCGCTGCCGCCACTGTTGTCGCTGCCGCCACTGTTGTCGCTGCCGCCACTGTTGTCGCTGCCGCCACTGCTGTCGCTACCGCCACTGCTGTCGCTGCCGCCACTGCTGTCGCTACCGCCCCCATTCCCGCCACTACCGCTGCTGCCATCGCCATCCTTGTTGTGAACGATCAGCGAGTTGGCTATATAGCTGTGGCTGCCATCGAGGATCAGGTTGAACAGTGCCGTGGTGGGCGGGCTGTCAATCCAGTAGAGCGATTCCACCAGCAGCTCGCTCGGTTGGGGAGCCAGCGCCAGATTGCCTGCACTGGCAGCGGCTGCTGGCCAGCCCAGCAGGCGCATGCCGGTAAAGAGTGGCAACACGGCCAGGGCCGGGTTCTCGGTACGGGTCATGGCGGGCGAGATGGCCGCCCAGCCGCGAGAGGTCAAGAAGGGGTGTTCCGCCGTGAAGAAGGGAGCCAGTTGGTTGATTCCGTAGAGCTTGCGCTCCCCCAACAGCACGCGCTCGATAGCCAGGATCCGGTTGAGATGACCATGTTGATCCAGCACACATTCACCGGCTTGCAACGTCTCTATGGGGCGTTCGCTGCCGTCGGCCATGACGATCCGGGTACCGGCAATGAAGCAGGACTTGGCATAGGCCTGATTCATTTGCCACTCGTTGTGGGTGAAATCATAACTGAATGGGGTAGCAAACAGGGCCAATGCGATGGCCGATCCCACCAGTAATTTGCGCTGGCTGGGTTTGAAAGAGGGCAGTGTCATGGGGGACTCCTTGTCCGGCTGGGTTCACGCAATCAAGTATAGAGTGACCCTATGGCGGAGCAGGGGTGAGTCCTTGACAAACAAAGTAGCGTGGAAAAACGATTGGCGTCTGCCATAAAAGTGCGTAAAATCGCATACTCGATGCTTGTAGCAACGAATCCCGCCCAAAAAGCCAGTTTCACGCCCTCCCCAAGCAGTAAAAGGTAACGAATGACGCCAAGTGGCCCATTTAACACCTTGAAAACGTCTTGTGATAACTGAAAAGTGTTAAATATCCCTGTCGGTTATCAAAAAATTAAGGACATCCATGTTTTCCTTAGTCAAGCAAAGTGTCGCCGGGCTGCAAATCCTGTTTGTCGCCTTCGGTGCCATGGTTCTGGTGCCCCTGCTCACCGGACTGAACCCCTCCATGGCCCTGCTTGGCGCCGGTGTGGGAACCCTGTTGTTCCAGCTCTGCACTCGCCGCCAGGTGCCGATTTTCCTCGGTTCCAGCTTTGCCTTCATCGCCCCCATCATTTACGCCACCCAGACCTGGGGACTGCCATCCACTATGTTTGGCTTGATTGCCGCCGGTTTTATGTACTTCATCCTGGCCGCACTCATTCGCGTGCGGGGCATGGGCTTTGTGAACAAGTTGCTGCCGCCCGTGGTGATTGGCCCCGTGATCATGGTGATCGGCCTGTCGGTCGCTCAGGTTGCCTGCAACATGGCGATGGGCCGTGCCGGTGGAGAACAGGTGGTGCCTGCCACGACGGCGTTGGCGTTGGCGGGCATCTCGCTGGCGGTGACCCTGATTGCGGCCGTGTTCTGCAAGGGCTGGATCAAGCTCATCCCCATCCTGTGCGGTGTGATTGCAGGTTATGTCGCGGCCGTGCTGATGGGGCAGGTGAACTTCGATGGTCTGGTCAACACACCCTGGCTGGCGCTGCCTCACTTCGAAACCCCGGAGATCAACTGGGCCGCAGCGCTGTTCATGCTGCCGGTGGCCATCGCCCCCTGTATCGAACATATTGGCGGCGTGCTCGCCATCGGTGGCGTGACCGGGCAGGACTACACCAAGAACCCGGGTCTGCACCGTACCCTGGCCGGTGACGGCATTGGCGTCTGCTTTGCCGGTTTCATCGGTGGCCCACCCGTGACCACTTACGCCGAAGTGACCGGTGCCGTGATGATCACCCGCAACTTCAACCCTGTCACCATGACCTGGGCTGCCGTGTTTGCCATCATTCTGGCCTTCTTCGGCAAGTTCAATGCCCTGCTGACCTCCATCCCCATGCCGGTGATGGGCGGTATCATGCTGCTGCTGTTCGGCTCCATCGCAGCCATCGGTCTCAAGACGCTGGTGGAATCCAAGGTGGATCTGGGGCTGGCCCGTAACATCGCCATCGTGGCCGTGACCCTGACGGTCGGTGTCGGCGCGCTGGAGATGAAGATAGGTGACTTCGCCCTGGCCGGTGTCGGCCTGGCATCGGTTGCCGCCATACTGCTCAACCTGATCCTGCCTGCCAGCACCGAAGAGGGAGCCATGGAGAGCGCCAAGGACTAAGCAAAGATTGCTGTCAGTCAAATCGTGAGGCCACCCCCGGGTGGCCTCACTCATTTCAACGGATTTCTCGACGTCACTCGCACAAGGCCAGCACCCGCACCCACATGGCCCCGTCGCCTACCGGATGGCGTGTGAGCAGCGTCAGCTCACCGCTGCCCGGGTCTATGCGGTGCACGGCAAGTTGGTGGGAAGCTTGCCCGGCCGCCAGCAGATAGCGGCCGCTGTGATCGATGGCAAAGCCGCGAGGCATGGTCTCTGTCGGGAAGTGGGACCGCAGGGTCAGGCTGCCATCCTGCGCAGCTATGCCAAACAGGGTCAGCAGGCTGCTGGCTCGTTCGCAGCTGTAAAGAAAACGGCCATCCGGTGTGACATGCAGATCCGCCCCCCAGCGCTCTCCCTGATATCCCGCTGGCAGCATGTCCAGGCTCTGTTGCAGATGGATATGGCCATCGGCCTGCCTGTGGTAGCGGTTGATGGTGCAATCGAGCTCGTTCAGGCAGTAGATATCGCCATTGACGGGGTGCAGCGTCAGGTGCCTTGGCCCGGCACCGCTGACGGTATGCAGATCCCCCAGCGGATGGGGCGCCAGCCGCCCCTTGTCGTTCAGGGTGAAGCGGCGGATGGCATCTTCCGTGAGACAGGCGACCATAACCTCCTGCTCGCCCTGCTCATCTGCGCCCAGCAGAGTGGCCGAGTGGGCGGCCTGCAAGCCATCTAGCTGCTGATGGGGCGCTTCTACCCGGCCGCCACTACCGATGGGGGAGACGGTGACATGGTTGAAGGCGTAGGAAGCCGCCAGCAGGAAGCGGCCGCTGGCATCGATGGCGGTGTGCGAGGCACTGCCCGCCAGCGGCGCCGAGCCCTGTTCGCTGAGCCGGCCATCCAAGCCAATCCGGTAGCTGATGACTGCAAAGTCGGGTCGCACGGCGGCATAGAGCCAGCGCCTGTCGGGACTTATCACCAGCGGTTGTACCTGACCCGGCGTGCTCACCAGCTGCAAGAGTTGCATCTCTCCCGTGTCGGCCAGGGCAAACACATGGATCTGCTGGCTGCCGGGGCTGGCGACATAAACGACCTGCTGCATCTGATATCAACTCCTTGTCATGGGTAACGGCAGGCCAATTTTATCTCCATCCTTCGGGGTTTTGCTTACTCTTTTGCCCGGGCCGGGCACACCACCTGATGGGCCTTCAGGCGATAGCTCGCCATCTGCGGGTAGCGGAAGAAGCCCACTTCCCACGGTTTTTTCTGCAAAAACGCGGCGTGAACGGCTTCGAGGAGGGGATGATCCTGTGGGATCTGGTAGGCATCGGCGGTGATGATGGTGTCATTCCATTTGGTGGCCAAACCGGGCCCGCGAGTCGCTGGCGAAATGGCAGCGGCCGTCATGCGTGAGCCGTTGGGATTTGAAGGTCTCGGGGAAGGGGATGAAGAAGCGGTTAGCGTTATCCGAGGATAGAAAGAACCGCGCGTGGTGTGCGACTGTGACCGGTCACGGGGGACCTACACCCCTATCCGATTCTCGCCTCGCCATCACACAACCGCCAACCCGGTTCTGGCAGGTTGATCCCGGACCATAAAAAAGGCCCCGTCACGGGGCCTTAGGGAGTGGTTGTCGTCCGGCATCAGGCGGGCTGCTGGCCCGGCAGGGCATCGGAGTTGGGCTCCACCTTCAGCTCTTCACCCTTCATGTTCTTGATGTAGACATCCATCTGGTTGAACGCGATCTCGATGCCGTTCGCCTTGAACAGGGCGTCTATCTTACGGTTCAACTCGTCCACCGTCGGGTTGCGATCGCTGAGCTCACTCACGAAGAAGCGCAGCTCATGTTCCAGGGTGCTGGGACCGAAGGTGAGGAAGTAGACGATGGGAGCCGGATCCTTCAGCACGCGGCTGTTCTCGTCGGCCGCCTGTTTGAGCAGGGTGCGGGTCAGCTCCAGATCCGAGCCGTAAGCCACCCCCACCCGTACGATTACCCGGGTGACTGTGTCACTCAGCGACCAGTTGATCAGTCGCTCGGTCATCAGCACCTTATTGGGGATGATCACCTCTTTACGGTCGAAGTCGGTGATGGTGGTAGAGCGGATACGGATCTTGGAGACGGTGCCGGAGAAGGTACCAATGGTGACAGTGTCACCAATCCGCACCGGACGCTCGAACAGTATGATGATGCCGGAGATGAAGTTACCGATGATTTCACCCAAGCCAAAACCGATACCGACGGTCAGACCTGCAGCCATCCATTGTAGTTTTTCCCACTGCATGCCGAGCATGGAGAGCGCCGTCAGGGTACCTATCCCGATGAGCAGATAGTTGAGCATGGTGGTAATGGCGTAGACAGTGCCTTGGGCCAGGCTCAACTTGGAGAGCACCAGCACTTCCAGCAGACCTGGCAGGTTACGAGCCAGTGACCAGATTGCCCCCAGCATGAAGATAGCGGTCAGAGCGTCGCTCAGGCTGATCGGGAAGAGCACGGCATTTGCACCGGTCCCTTCACTGCGGTACCACAGCACCATGCTGTCGAGGTAGGAGAAGACCGCCACCAGATCAGACCAGAGCCAGTAGAAGGCGACACCGAATACCAGCAGCAACACAGTGCGGGTCAAGCGCAGGGATTGCTGGCTGACCTCTTCCAGATCCATGGGCTGCTCTTCGATGGACTCGCCACCTTCTGCATCTTCCACCGATCTGTGTTCACGCTTGGCGACGGCGCGGCGGTAGGCCAGGCGACGGGCCGCCAGCTCCAGACCACGCAGTGAGGTGCGATAGACCAGGCGCCAGATGATCAGCAGGTAGAAGGACTCCACCAGACGGCCAGTCAGTTTCAGCGCCGTGTAGTAGTAGCCCAGTCCGACCAGCACCATCAGTGCCACCGGCGCCAGCGCCAGGGCGCCCGCGGTGATCGACTGTTGCAAGCTGCCCTCGCCCTTGATAATGGCGCGAGAGATGGGGAACACCAGATAGGTGGTTAGGCCCAGCAGCAGCAGGGTCAGCGCCTGGCCGATAACATCGTTGCCCAGCGACGAGGGCTCTACGACCGCCTTGGTAGAGAGCATGATGAGTGGCAGCAGCGGCAGCCACAGGTAGCGCATGCTGGTGCGCTTGGCCTGCAACACGGCCTTCGGAATGCGGAAGTGCGATTCGGCAATGCCACCCGGGCGCATCACCGTCAGATAGACGCTGAACACCAGATAACCGAGGGCGAGGTTGAGGGTGATCTGGAAAATCAGTTTGGGACTGAGCAGGCCACAGTAAGCGAGCCAAAGACCGGCCGCCAGTATGAACAGGCTACCCGGCAGGCGCTGCAGCACGGTATAGAGCAGAGCGCGCGGGGTATGCCACTGGCTGTCTTGGCGGAAGCGACCAAGGTCTTTGGTGATCTTCTTCTCGCGCTCAATCAGGGTCGGGCGCCGCCATACCAGCAGACCGCCGATCAGCAGTAGCGGAAAGGCCAGCAGGGAGACCCCCAGCAGCTTGGCACGCCAGCTTTGCCAGTCCGGCTTCAGCACCCAGTCAGAGGCTTGCTTGTAGGCCAGGGCTGGCCAGTTGATGAACCACTTCATGTCGATGGGTTTGTTACTGCTGACCCAGAAGATGTGTTGCTGCAGGGTAAATTCGATGGAAGCGTAGATCCGTGCCAGCTGCTGCTGGGTCAGTTGCAGGCTGATGGCGTTGGTCAGCTGACTGTCGAGTTGACGGTTGAGCTGGTCGAGCAGGTTGATGCGGGTGTCGAGCAGGGTGGCGAGGCTGGCTCTGTCCTCTGCACTGACCGGCTCTCTGCTGTTGGCGATCAGGTTGTCCAGATATTGGTTTTTCTGAAACAGTTGATCACGTTGCTGACTCAGTTCGAACTGGGCCAGATGCAGGTCGGCGATCTGCTCTTCCAGATTTTTGACCAGAGTGGAAGGGGCGGACTCCAGCTGTTGGTAGAGCTGATAGAGGATGCGGGAGAGCAGCAGGTTGCCCTTGAGCATCTGTACCTGTTCGTTCAGGTTGCGCTCTGTCTGGGTGCCGCGTTCCAGCCAGCTCTTGGCTTGCAGGTTCTTCTGCACCAGTTTGTTGAGATTGGCGGTGGCGCTGACCAGTTGCTGGCTGAGCTGATGGTTGAGTTCCTGCTCTTTTTGTACCAGTGGGTTATCGTCGATGGCGACCAGTTCGCCGGTTTGTTCGGCCGTTTTTTCGGTATCGCCCAGACGTTTGGCACTGCTCTGTTCTTGCAGCAGTTGCAGCTTTCTCTCCTCGTTGGCGAGGCGGGCATTCTGGTAGTCCCGTTGCTTGACCGCCAGATCCTGCATGCTGGTGCGGTTATCCAGCTGTTGTTGCAGGTTGGCAAGTTGCAGCTCCAGCAAGGCCAGTTCCGCGCCCAGCTTCATCTTCTCTGCGCTGCTCACCCCGTCACCTGCGTTGAGGCGGGTACGGATCTTCTGGCTGTCCTGGTAAGCGCGGCTCATGTTGGCCTGTGCGCGCTCCGGCAGGGTCTGCAGGCTGGTCAGCTGGCTGCTGATGGTGCCGAGGGCCTCCTGGGCATTCTGCATGTTGGCCACGACATCTGGCTGGCGACTCTCCAGCTCGCTCAGGCTCATACGGGCGTATTCGCTCGTGATCTGCTCGTCGCTCTTGTTCTGGGCCAGGGCATCGAGTTTGGCGCTGATATCCCTGAGCTCGCCGGGCAGCGCGCGAATGCGTTGGGCCTGGCTCTTGGCCTTGGCCTGCTCCTTCTCGATACTGTCGAGCAGGCTGAGGGTCTCGGTCAGAAACTTCTGGTCTGTCTGTTGGCTGACGGTGAGGGTATCTGACTTGCCGATGGCATCGAGCGCACGCTGTACGCTGGCCCGTTGGGGCAGCTCTTGCGCCATGGCTTGCGGTACGCAGAGGCTGATGAATATGCAGAGCAGCGGCAACAGGGTGGCCGAGGCTCTTTTAAAACGTGTTGAGAGCATAAAACTTCCGGGTTATTACGCGATATTTGGGACATTTCCCATTTGAATTCAATCCGCGTGGATTCTAACACCGGGCTTGCACGGGAAGCAGGGGGACAGATAAAAAAAACGGCGCCCGCAGGCGCCGTTTCATCGGTTCAGTACGAATTAGAGTACGTGAACGGAGGCGGTGTTGGTGGTGCCGCTCGGTACCAGGGCACCGGAGACCATGACGACCACGTCACCCTTCAGACCCATGCCGCTGGCCAGTGCCGCTTCTTTACCGATGTGATAGAAATCGTCGGTAGAGGCGATGCTGTCAACCACGTGAGCAACCACACCCTTGGTCAGAACCAGCTGGGCAGCGGTCTTCTTGTTGGTGGTGATGGCCAGGATCCAGGCTTGCGGGAAGTACTTACGAATGGCCTTGGCAGACTTGCCGCCTTCGGTGGCAACCACGATCAGCGGGGCATCCAGCTTCTCGGAGGTCTCGACCGCGCCTTTACATACGGCTTCGGTGATGCGCAGCTTGTTGCTGTCGTTGGCAGCAGACAGGTTGGACGGCATCACGGCGTCGGTACGCTCGCAGATGGTGGCCATGATGGTCACGGCTTCCAGCGGGTACTTGCCCTTGGCGGACTCACCGGACAGCATGACTGCGTCGGTACCGTCCAGGATGGCGTTGGCTACGTCGCCGGCTTCAGCGCGGGTCGGACGCGGGTTCTTGATCATGGAATCCAGCATCTGGGTGGCGGTGATGACCACTTTACGTGCCTTGTTGCACTTGGTGATGATCATCTTCTGGGCGAAGATCACTTCTTCAACCGGAATTTCCACGCCCATGTCGCCACGCGCAACCATGATGCCGTCGGAGACCGCCAGGATCTCGTCGAAGTTATCCAGGCCTTCCTGGTTTTCGATCTTGGAGATGATCTGGATGTTCTCGCCACCGTGGGCTTTCAGGTGCTCACGGATTTCCAGCACGTCTTCTTTCTTGCGAATGAAGGACGCCGCAACGAAATCAACGCCTTGCTCGCAGCCGAAGATGAGGTCGCGCTTGTCTTTCTCGGCCAGGGCCGGCAGCTTGATGGAGACGCCCGGCAGGTTGATGCCCTTGTTCTCGCCCAGATCACCGTTGTTCAGCACTTTACAGATGACTTCACGCTCGGTGATTTCGATCACGTCCAGGCCGATCAGGCCGTCATCCACCAGGATGCGGTTGCCGACGCGCAGGTCGTTGGCGAAACCGGCATAGGTCACGGCCACTTTGTCTTTGTTGCCAACCACGGTCTGGTCGGTGGTGAAGGTGAACGTCTGGCCAGCGACCAGGGCAACGTCGTTGCCG
The DNA here is from genome assembly GCF_029237385.1 of Aeromonas sp. 1HA1. Classification (NCBI taxonomy): domain Bacteria; kingdom Pseudomonadati; phylum Pseudomonadota; class Gammaproteobacteria; order Aeromonadales; family Aeromonadaceae; genus Aeromonas; species Aeromonas sp. 1HA1. Next base: position 24,284 of record NZ_JAACGC010000037.1, on the reverse strand, counting down.
CCTTCCAGTTTGATGGTACGGATTTCCGGACCCTTGGTGTCGAGCAGGATGGCTGCATGCTTGCCGGTTTCGGCCATGACAGCGCGCAGGTTGCTGATACGACCGCCGTGCTCGGCGTAGTCGCCGTGGGAGAAGTTCAGGCGCATGACGTTCATGCCAGCATCCAGCATTTTAGCCAGCATTTCTTTAGATTCGGTCTTGGGGCCGATGGTGCAGACGATTTTGGTCTTTTTCATGTCAGTCTTCATGGTTAAGGAGTTTCCGCCGTGCAATATACACCAGTTTTTGGATACTTTTTATGATCCAGAAACAACGTTTTGACCAGATAACGTTTTCTTTTCAAGGATAACGTTTTCCTCCCGGCTACTTTTTAGGGCATAAATTAACTGGTCCGCGCAGATTTGGCATAAATGTTGCCATATGTATCCAGGCGCCGGCCCGCCTCATCAGATGTGGTAAAATGACGATCCCATCCTGTCATCAAGCCGTCATCAGTCCCGACAAGAATAGACCCGGTGACGGAACATGAGAGCCCCAAGATGACGCCCTATCTGTTGATACTTTCCCTTGCCCTGCTGGTCATGCCGGCACTGCCTGCCGCCTGCTGGCCGGACGATCCTGCCCCCCGGGCTGCCAGTGCCCTTGAGCTTATCGAATTGAAGCAGATGCTGGCCGCCAGCGAACCCGGCCTCTCCCGTGACGCCTAGCGGCAATTGCGCCAGGACAGCCTGCTCGGCTGGCAACAAAGGCCGCACTGAACGGGGGCTGTTAACAAGAGAAGGGAGGCCAAGCCTCCCTCTTGTTATCCTGTTTTCAACGGCGCCTTGCTCAGTTGATCTTGCCCATCTCGATGGCGAAGCTGGTGGCCAGCTGGGCAAACTTGAGGGCGTGGCCGGCGGAGGCGTCCGAATTTTTCAGGGTATCCTGCGCGGTGTGGATATTGGGGTTGTAGTCGTTGAAGCGCGACTCGAACGGCATGGCGGCGGGATAGCCCTGATTGTGCCAGGAGGCGTGATCCGAGCAGCCGTAGCCACAGCTGTCGTAGCCATAGCTGATCTGCGGCAGGTAGGCATCGAGCAACTGGGCGAGATAGCCAGTCAGTCCCTTGTCCGTGTAATCGGTCATGAAGACGATGTCCTCGGCCGAGCCCTGGTAGTTGGTCATGTCCAGCTGCAGCGCGGCCAGTACCTTGGTGTTGGCTGCCTTGTAGCGGCTGGCGATGTCCTTGGATCCGCGCAAGCCCACCTCTTCTGCCGCATAGCCGATAAATTGCAGGGTGCGTTCCGGCTGGCGCCCCTGCTCGGCGATGACTCTCAGCACTTCGGTCAGCGTGGCGATGCCGGAGGCGTCATCGTCGGCCCCGGGGGCCAGGGTGCGGCTGTTGGGGGCCGAGCCTGCGGTGGAGTCGAGATGACCGCCAATCACCACCACTTCATCCGGATAGCGACTGCCCTTGAGGGTCAGCACCACGGATTGCTGCGGGTAGCCGCTGTGCTTGACCCGGATGACGCTGGCCCAGGGCAGGGGGGCGCCCAGGCTCTGCCACTGGCTGGCCACCCAGTCGGCGGATTGCACCCCTGTGGTGGTGGTGTAGTAGCGGTTGCGCCAGCTGGCGAGCTTGCTGATGGTGCCGACAATGTTGCCCTGATCCAGATAGGGCAGCAGTCGGTTGATACTGGCACTCTGGGTCAGCGGCGGCGGGCTGAACAGGTTTTGTGTGAGGGGCTGGGCCATGCTCTGCAAGGCGTCGGCCAGGGTGCTGTGCACCACATAACCACCGCAGCGCTGATGACCTTCGTGCATCAGGTGGGAGAGGGTGCCGAGCTCGCTCGCCTCGATCTGCGCCAGCTGGACGGGGGCGCCGCTGGCACTGAACAGGGGGGCCAGCTTGGCCTTGACTTGCTTGAGTTCGACGCCGCTGTCGGCACCGATCGTGATCCAGACGGGGTCGGCGGCCTGCACGGCGAGGGGCAGCAGGGGGAGCAAGAGGGCGGTCAGCAAGGGTTTCATATCGGATCCTTCCGGGTTGAGTGACAGGTGAATACCATGAATGGGTGTCATAAGACGACCAACTCAGTCTAGTCAGGGGATCGCACGCCGGATCTGCCCATCTGGCGGGTTTCCCCATCCGGTGGGGGTCGCTGCAGGATCTGCTGTTTAGCTGGGGGTTGGTCAGTGCTTTGTGCTGATGAGAGGGGGAGTGGCAGTCTGGTCGCCGTGCCGTGGTCATTGTGTCCCGGCTGGGGGGCTGACGCAGGGACCCAAAGTGTGCCATGTCGGCCATGTTGTGCCGGGATGGCCGGATTGATCAGGCCGGCCCGGGCGATGGCCTAACCAGGCTCGCTGCCGTTGGGGGCGGCCACAAGCACCAAGGCGACCCTCAGGTCGCCTTGGTGAAGAGACGCGGGCATTTATTGGCCCTTGGCAATCCCCTCGCGCCTCGGATCGGCGGCGCCGAACCAGCCGCCAGCATTGCGTTCGACCCCCTGCAGGCCCGAGGTCTGCTCGCTGAGTACCACTTCGTGGCCTCTCGCTCTCAATCCCTCTACCACACTCTCCGGTGTGCGTCCCGCTTCCAGCTCGGTGGGGCCGTTGCGGCTGCCGAAGTTGGGCAGGTTAATGGCTTGTTGCAGGTTCAGCCCCCAATCCTGGGTGCCGAGCAGCGTCTTGCCCACGTAGTTGATGATGGCGGAGCCCCCCGGGGAGCCCAGGCTCATTTCGATCTCGCCACTGTGCTTGTCAAACACCAGCACGGGGGACATGGAAGATCTCGGTCGTTTGCCGGGCGCCACCCGGTTCGCCACCGGCAGACCGGCGGCATCCACCGAGGTGAAGGAAAAATCGGTGAGCTGGTTGTTGAGCAGGTAGCCATTGACCATCAGCCGCGAACCGAAGCCATCCTCGATGGAACTGGTCATGGAGACCGCCATGCCGGCCTTGTCGACGATGGAGACGTGGCTGGTGGAGGGGAGCTCAGGGGTCGCATCCTTGCCGCGGGCCAGTGCCAGCGGCGGCGTACCGGGTTGGGCGACCCCCATGGATTGCTCACCGATAAGCTTGCCCCGCTCGGCCAGATAGCCCTTGTCCAGCAGCCCCTTCACCGGCACGCTGACAAAATCGCTGTCCGCCACGTACTGGTTGCGATCGGCGAAGGCAAGGCGCGCCGCCTCGCTGTAGAGGTGAATGGCATCGCTTGAGGCGGCCAGCCCCCCCTCAGGCGTCGTCACAGGCTTGAGGGCCGCCATGTTGCGGCTCTCCAGCATGCCGAAGATCTGGCCCAGCGCTATCGTGCCGGAGGAGGGGGTCGGGAAGCCGCAGATCTGGCTCTGACGATAGTCAAAGCAGAGGCCGTCCCGCAGCTTGGCACGATAGCTGGCCAGATCGGCCGCCGCCAGCACGCCCGGGTTGGTGGGATGCTGGCGCACCTTGGTCACCATGGCTTCCGCCAGGGGCCCCTGATAGAAGGCATCCGCCCCCTGTGTGGCCAGGGTCTTCAATACCTGGGCCAGCGCCGGGTTGGTGAGCGTGCTGCCGGCAGGCCTTGGCGTGCCATCCGGCAGATAGAAGTAGGCGCGGGCATCCGGGTCTTTGGCGAGATAGGGGTCTTTTGCCAGCAGAGTGGCGAGGCGAGGGCTGATCACAAAGCCCTGTTCAGCCAGGGTGATGGCGGGCTCGAACAGCGTGGCCCAGGGCAGCTTGCCATAGCGCTGATGGGCCAGCGCCAGTGCCCGCACCGTGCCCGGCGCCCCGACAGAGCGGCCACCCACCACGCCGTCGTAGAAAGCCATGGGCTTGCCATCCTTCATGAACAGCTGATCCGTGGCGGCGGCGGGTGCAGTTTCGCGACCATCCACCGCCACGACCTGGCTGCCATCCCACACCAGCAGCAGGGAGCCACCGCCGATACCGGAGGATTGCGGCTCCACCAGAGTCAGTACCAGTTGCACCGCGATGGCGGCGTCCACGGCGCTGCCACCCGCCTGGATGATCTGGTAGCCCGCATCCACCGCCAGCGGGTTGGCGGCCGCCACCATGAAGTCATTGCCCTGCCAGCCCTGTTTGTCGGTCCAGCCGCTGGCGGCTTCCGGGGCGATCAGGGTTTGGGGAGGCGGGGCATAGTGAAAGCCTTTGTCACTGGCACAACCGGCCAGCAGGGCGAGGGCAACGGCGAGGCCCAGGGGTTTGAGCAACATGACACTCTCCTTGTCTGTTTTATGAGCGCGAAGGGGGACTATGTCACGATTGGCGCTGGTTGCTCAAGTTATTGAACAGGATCAATACCTTACTCATCTATCAATAGAGGTTACCCTCCGTAGAAACAAAAAAACTGCCCGAAGGCAGTTTTTACAATGTTCATGGCCGTTGCCAGTGACCCATGCAAGCGAGCTTAGATGGACTGCTCTTCGCCACCCAGGGCGGCAAACAGCGCCGGGATGAACTGGGCCAGTTCGGCGGTCACCAGGGCGAAATCCGCATCCAGACGGGCGGCGGGATCTTCGCTGGTGACGTCGTCGTTCTGCTCGCGCAGCTCTTCGCTGAATTTCAGGCGCTTGATGGAGAGGTCGTCCCCCAGCACGAAGCTCAGGGTCTCGCCCCAGTTGAGGGCCAGCTTGGTCACCAGCTTGTCATTGGCCAGATGGTTCTTGATTTCATCCGTCATCAGATCCTGCTGCTTGCAGCGAATGATGCCGCCGTGCTCCATGGCACTGCGCAGCTCGGCTTCATCTTCCAGCGCGAAGGCGGCGGGCAGATTGCCCTCGCTCAGCCACTCGGTCATGGTGATCTCGGGCGGGTTCTTGAGGGCCACCGGCACCACCGGCAGGGTACCGATGCTTTTGCGCAGCAGCGCCAGCAGATCGTCCGCCTTCTTGGCGGAGCCTGCGTCCACCACCATCAGATTGTCGGCCGGATTGATCCAAGCGAAGGTCTGGCTGGTACGACTGAAGGCACGGGGCAGCAGGGTGTGGAGTATCTCCTCCTTCAGCGCTTCCTTCTCTTTCTTTTTGAGGGCGCGGCCCTGCTCGAATTCGATCGCTTCTACCTTCTCCGCCAGCATCTCCTTGACCACGGAACCTGGCAGCATCTTCTCTTCCTTGCGGGCGCAGAGCAGGATGTGGCCGGAGGCGGAGTGGGTCAGGGTCGAGCCGAATTTGCCAAGGGGCTTGACCCAACCGAACCGGGAGATGTCCTGACTGCCACAAGGGGTGAAGGCACAGGCCTCGAGCTGGGTTTCCAGCTGATCCACTGTCAGGTCAAAGGGGCGGGTAAAGCGATAAATCTGCAGGTTTTTAAACCACATGGCGTCCTCGGTCTCATAGATTGTCCGGCGGGCATTGTACTAGAGAGGCGCTTTGTGATCAGCCAATCATTCTCGCTAAATAAAGGGCGATCGAGTTCACAGGGAGTCATATTCGCCCCAATCCTGTCATCAAACTCTCCTAGACTGCGAGTGTTCAGATTGTTAACAAGGATGCAAATATGTTGAGGCCGAGTCGGTCCGAGGACATGGATGAGATCGTCGAAATCTGGTTGCTGGCCTCCCTGCAGGCCCACGATTTCGTTGATGCCTCCTGCTGGTGGCAGGCCCAGGAAGATCTGCGCACCCGTTATCTCGAGCGGGCCCGTATCTGGGTCTTCGAGGAGCGCGGCGAGCTGCTCGGCTTCATGGCACTGGCGGATGATTACCTCGCGGCCCTGTTTGTGCGCCCTGACCGCCAGGGGCGCGGCGTTGGCCATGCCCTGTTGCAGGAGGCCAAGTTGCAGGGAGCCAGGCTGCATGCGCGGGTGTTTGTGGAGAACGAACAGGCGGTGCGCTTCTACCGCCGCCGCGGCTTCGTGATAGAGCGGGAGGAGTTTGATCCCCTCACCGGTCATCCCCAGTACAAGATGTGCTGCGAGTCCGCCTGATCTGACGCCACCGGCCTGTTTTGCTTGAAAAAAGGGTGGCGTATCCTCATCTTGTCTCCATTGGGTGCCGTGGGCACCTCTCCCCCATTTCGAGCCGTTTTCTCATGAAGATCCTGCATACCGCCGACTGGCACCTTGGCCACCAACTCCATGGTCATGAACGCCGCTTTGAACACGACGTTTTTCTCGACTGGTTGACCGACACCCTCAAGCAGCGTCAGATCGACGCCCTGCTGGTGGCGGGCGATCTGTTCGATACCGCCAATCCCCCCGCGAGCGCCTGGCAGCAGCTCTATCGCTTCCTGGCGAGACTGCGGGCCGAGATGCCCCGCCTCAACATGGTACTGATCGGCGGCAATCACGACTCACCCTCCAAGCTGGATGCGCCCCACGAGCTGCTGCGGGCCTTTGATCTGCATCTGGTGGGCAGCATCAGCCGGGATAGTGATGGCAAGCTTGAGACCGAACGCCTGCTGGTACCGCTGCAAGACAGGGAAGGCAAGCTGGTCGCCTGGTGCGCTGCCGTCCCCTTCCTGCGCAGTAGCGACCTGCGGGTGGAGCCGTTGGCAGAGGGGCAGGATCGGCTGATTGAGGGGGTTCGCCAGGTCTATGAGGAGGTGTTGAGTGCCGGGCGGGCGCGCTGCGAGCCCGATCAGGCGCTGATCGCCATGGGCCACGCCTATCTGGCGGCGGGCCAGCTCTCCGAGCTCTCCGAGCGGCGGGTGCTCGGCGGTAACCAGCATGCCCTGCCAGCCGACATCTTCGCCGCTGCCGACTACACGGCGCTCGGGCACCTGCATCTGGCCCAGAGCCCGGCCGAAGGGGTGCACTACAGCGGTTCGCCGTTGCCGCTCTCGCTCGCTGAGGCCAACTATAACCATCAGGTGCTGGAAGTGACCTTTGCGGGGGGGAAACTGGCCGGGGTGGAGCGGATCCCGGTACCCCGCGCGGTGGAGATGATCCGGCTGCCCGAGAGCGAACTGGAGGGGGCGATCCAGGCCATCGAGGCGCTAACGCTACCTGCTTGCCAACAAGAAGCCCAGCCCTTCCTCGAAGTGCGACTATTGTTGCCTAAACCCGAGGCCCGCATCCGCGAGCGCATTCTGGCGGCGCTGGTGGGCAAACCCGTGCGTCTGGCTCGCATCAGCACCCGTTATCTGGGATCCGGGCAGGGGCTGGCCGATGGCTCCCATCAGCGCAGGCTGGATGAGCTCTCCCCCACAGAGGTGTTCAGACTCTGCTATCAGCGTCAGTTTGACGGTGAACCCGAGGCCGAGCTGGTGGCCTCGTTTGAAGAGATATTGCAACAGGTGAAGGAGTCCGGCATATGAAGATCCTGTCCCTTCGGGGTGAAAACCTGGCCAGTCTGACCGGGCTCTTCACCATCGACTTTACCAAGGGGGCGCTTGGCGCCGCCGGTCTGTTTGCCATCACCGGCAACACGGGCGCGGGCAAGAGCACCCTGCTCGATGCCATCTGTCTGGCGCTGTACGACGAGATGCCGCGCTTCATCGCCAATCGCAAGCACGTGGCCGAGGTGGGCCGAGCGGATGACGAGGAGAAGCTCAAGGCCAATGACGTGCGCGGCATCCTCAGCCGTGGCCACGCCAGCGGCTGTGCCGAGGTGCAGTTTCGCGGCTGTGATGGCCGGATCTGGCTGGCGCGCTGGGCGGTGCGGCGGGCCCGTAATCGCTCGGAGGGGCGCTTTCAGGCTCAGGAACGCAGCCTGACTGACGTGGCGAGCGGGCAGGTTTTCTCCGGCAGCAAGCGGGAGCTGCAGGATCGCATCGATGAGCTGGTGGGGCTCTCCTGGGAGCAATTTCGCCGCGCCGTGATCCTGCCTCAGGGGGAGTTTGCCGCGTTTCTCAAGGCGAGTGCCGACGAGCGCTCCGCCCTGCTCGAACGCATGACTGGCACCGAGCTTTACTCCGTTATCTCCATCCAGACCCATGAGCGGGCGCGGGAGGAGCAGCAAAAATTGGCCGCCATCGGGCAACGGCTCGGCGACGTGGCACTGATGGACGAGGCGACCCGCGAGCAGTGGGTCGCCCGGCAGTTGGGCTGCTCCACCGGTCTCAAGCACGAGCAGCAGCAACGCCAGCTGTTGCAGGACTTGCGCGATCTCAACGATCGCATCGCCGCCCAGCTGCTGGCCTGTCAGGAGGGGCAGGCGGCCCTGGCTGCCGCAGAAGCGGCTCACGCCCTGGCCGCTCCCGAGCGGGAGGAGTTTACCCGCGCCGAGCAGGCCCAGGTGGCCCGCGCCGATCACGACGAGCTGGCGCGTCTTACCCTGGAAGTGCAGCAGCAGGAGCAGCTTATCGGCCAGTTGGGGCCTGAATTGGCACAGGTTGAACTGGCGCAGCAGCAGGTCGCGCTGCGCGAGCAGCACCTGCTGGCCGACAAGATAGCCGCCGAGCGTGAATGGGGGGCGTTGCAACCCGAGCTCAAGCGGGCGCAGGAGCTCGATACCCGCATCAGGGAGAAGGGCAGCCAGTTGCAGGACGTCCAGCAGCAGGGGGCGCAGGCGCGTACCTTGCAACTGGCACTGCAGCAGGAGTGGCAACAGCAGGCGAGCCGGGTGCAGGCACTCGAGGCACGGCGCCAGCAATGGGCACGCTGGCTGGATGAGCGCAAGGCGCTGGCGCCGCTGGCGCGGCAGTGGCAACCCTTGCTGGCGGCCATGCAGGATTGGGCAGAGGGTCGGGATCAGCTGCAACATCTGCAGCAGAGCCGTGAGCACAAGGGCCATGCCCTGCGCGATCTCAACAGCCGGCTGGAGCAGGGTCAGCAGGAGCGGGACGGCTGGCAGCAGGAGCGCACACGGCTGCAACAGCAGCATGATCAGTTGCAGGCGCAGGAGTGGGATGGTCAGGTTGCCAAGGCGCAGGAGCAGCGGCAGGCCCAGACCGAGCAGCTGGCGCGGGTGCAGCAACTGCTGGAGCTGGCGGAGGCGGGCCGCAATCACAGCGAGCAACAGGAGCGCTTGTTGCAAGAGATGGCGCTGCTCGAGCAGCATCTGCACCGGCTGGCCGGTCAGCGCGATGAGCTGGTGCCGGCGCTGGAACGGCTTGCCACCCAGCGTGGCGAGGCGCGCCATGCCCTGGAGCAGGCCCGCGCCGTGGCCAGCTTCGAGCAGTATCGTCACGTGCTGAGCGATGGCTCCCCCTGCCCGCTCTGCGGCGCCGAGGAGCACCCCTATCGCCAGAGCCAGCCGCAGGTGGCTGGCATACTGGCCCAGCTGGCCGATCGAGCCAGTCAGCTGGAGCTCGAGTGGGAGCGGCTCAATCACCAATATATTCAGGGGGAGAGCGAACGGGTTGAACTGGCCCGTCAGCTTGTCGCCAGCCAGCAGCGCCAGCCGGAGCTTGAGGCGAGATCCGAACAGCTGACCCAGCGCTGGTTGCAACTGGGCGGCAATACCCTGTTGGGGCACGGGCTGCCACTACGTCAGAGTCCGGCGGAGTGGGCAGATCTGCTGGCGCATCTCTTGGCACAGGGAGAGACTCTGGAGCTGGGTCTGGTGGCCGGACAGCGACAGCTGCAACAGGCCCAGCAAGGCCAGCAGATGTTGATGGGGCTGCGCAATCAGCTGACCCAGTTGACGGCCCGTCATCAGCAGTTCGAACAGCAGTGGCAGGAGGCCGAGCGGCAGAAGATCGCGTGGGAGGCCGAGCTAAAAGCGCTGGCCGAGCAGGAGGTCGCGCTGCGCCAGCGCCTGGTGCAGGGGGAAGCGCGACTCGATGAACAGATGGGGGCCGAACCCTGGCGCCAGTGGCTCGGCAGCCGGCAGTGGCTCGAATGGCAGCAGACCTGCGAGGCCTATTTGCAGGGACAGCGCGAGTGGGAGCAGTTGGGCAGCGAACTTGCGAGCCTGACGCCGGGCGTGAGCGCGCAGGAGGCTCGGGTGCAGAGCCAGAACGAGTTGCTGCACAAGCTGGAGCGCGACTACAAAGAGGCCGAGTTGCAGCGCCAGGGGTTGCTCGCCAGCCGCGAGGCCTGTCTGGGAGGGCGCGTCATCGCCGAGGTCGAAGGCGAATGGCAACAGCGACTGTTGCATGCCGCCAGCCAGCTCGAGGAGGCGGTGGCCGCGTTGCGGATGGCCAGGGAGAAGCAGACCGAGCTCAAGGCCAGGCTGGCTCACCTTGAGCAGGACAAGCTGGTGAGCAGCCGTCGCCGGCGCGAGGTGCTGGGCCGCTGGGCGGCGCACGCCACTACCCTGGGCATTGCCGAGTATGATCTGCGACGGCTGCTGGCGATGGGTCCGGATGAGCTCAAGTCTCGCCGGGTCGCCTTGCAGCATCTGGACGACGCCCTGGCCGAGGCTCGCACCCGGCTGGCCGAACGCCAGCGGGCGCTGGCGTTGGAGGAGGCCAAGCTGGCGCGTTATCGCGAGCATCATGGCGAATTGACCGCCCTCTCTGTGCAGGAGCTTGGTCTGCGCCTGGGGGCCAGCGAGGCCCATTGCCGCGAGCTGGAAGAGCAACTGTTTCAGTGCAAGAGCACCCTGGCCCAGGCCGAGGCGGCTGCCCTCAAGGCGGGCTCCTTGCAAGAGGAGCTGAGCCGCCAGCAGGCGGTGGCGGATCACTGGCAGCAGCTGTCCGAGCTTATCGGCTCCGCCAGCGGCGCCAAGCTGCGCACCTTCGCCCAGAGCCTCACCCTGGAGCGCCTGCTGCTGGAGGCCAATGCCCAGCTCGGCGAGCTGTCGCCGCGCTATCGACTGGAGCGGGTACCCGGCACGGATCTGGCGCTGCAGGTGGTGGATCTCGATATGGGAGATGAGGTGCGATCGGTGGACTCCCTCTCCGGCGGCGAAAGCTTCCTGGTGTCGCTGGCGCTGGCGCTGGCCCTCTCCAGCCTCTCGTCGCATCAGACCCAGATCGAGTCGCTGTTTATTGACGAGGGCTTCGGTACCCTGGATCCGGACAGCCTGGATCTTGCGCTATCCAGCCTGGACTCGCTGCAGGCGGCCGGTCGCCAGATAGGCGTCATCTCCCATGTGCAGACCCTGGTGGAGCGGATCGGCGTGCAAATTCGGGTAGACGCTCTGGGCGGCGGCGAAAGCCGGGTGGTGCTGCCCTGAATCCTGACTCACTCCGTTGAGGGACTGCGGCCCCGCCAGATGGCGGGGCTTTTTTGTTTCAGAGTTTTCGCAATATGGTCGCTTGATCTAGGTCCATGCCCGCATATTGCGGGAAAAGAGATAACCAGGGGTCATGACCCCGGTCTTGAATCCATGCACCCGCAAGAGGGAATGGTCAATGACGGTTGTACCTGAAAGGGTCTTATGTCGCATCGCAATGCGAAAACGAGGTGATGCGCTTTATGTCATCTGGTTCTGCTGGGGCCTGGCGTTGCTGCTCTATGTGTTGGGATCTGCATATTACAAATTACCCGTAGTGCCGCTGTTAGTGATGGCGCTGATGTTAATGGTGGAGAAAGTCAGAATGTTTGGACGAAAGCGCAATGAGTCTGTATCTGCGGTATCGGGTGTGGCAATGACAGTGATTGCACAGGGAGCCAGATTCACGGGTGAGCTGCAAGTGGAAGGCAATCTGGATGTGCATGGGCAGTTCATCGGAACCTTATTGGTCAGCGGGGGAACAGTTCGCATCATGGAGGGGGGCCGCGTTGAGGGAGAGGTGACCGCCGCCCATGTCACCATCAATGGCACCCTGGATGGCACTTGCGCATCGACGGAGGTGGAGATCCTCGAAAGTGGCAAGATGAAGGGGACCTTCAAAGGTGGCAGCCTTTCCATTCGAAAGGGAGGCCAGTTCATCGGGCAATCCCAAGCTCAGGAAGATAGCAACGCTGTCTCTGGCCAGAGCAAGGGGAACGTGAAGAAGTTGCAACCCGAGGGGAAACCCAAGGCCATTGATGTGCCGGAGGTGGCGGCAAAACAGGCGTAAAAAGGGGCGCCAGCGCGCCCCTCGTTGTTTAACTGCGGCGCTTGGGCAGCATATTGGTCAGTGTGTTGTCCTTGAGCACATGGTGGTGATAGATGGCGGCAACGGCGTGCAGGGCGATAAGGGCATAGCCTATGTTGGCCAGCGTCTCGTGCAGCTCCTTTATCGTTCCCCTCAAGCCATCATTAGGCGCGAGCAGGGCGGGCAGTTCGAACCCGAAGAAAGGGATGGGTTTACCGCCCACGCTCAGCAGCAGCCAGCCCAGCAGCGGGGTGAGGATCAGAAAACCGTACAGTGCAAGATGGGCGAGTTGAGCCAGCTTGTGCATCAGAGGGGATTGCTCGGGCACTATGCGGGGTGAGGGGCCGCTGAAACGCACCAGCAGCCGTGCCACGACCAGCGCCAGGATCAGCAAGCCCACCATGAAGTGAAACTCCTTCATCAGGTCGCGCCCGGCCGAGCCCCTGGGAAAGATGTCCCTGAATTCCATCAGGGCGTAGACGGCAATCATCAGCAGCAGGGTCAGCCAGTGCAGGCCGATACTCAGACTGCCATAACGTTGTTCGGTATTTTTCAACATGTTCATGTCCTTCTCGGGGAGCTCATTGCATCACTTTTTTATCCATCCGGGCTCGCTTCCTGTACCCGGACCTCTTTGCATCCAACCCCATGTTACAAGCCCTGTTCGACAAAACTTTGATCTCGATAACTTTTTAACATTTTACTCTCAGCTCTCAGGCGGTGCCTGGCCAGGCACCCCTCTGCGCGAGGCTATGCTCCTCGTAACGGCGGTGCGGATGAAGGTCTGGTCATGAAACATCTTGGGTTGGGAGCTGCGCAGCTGTTCATATTGGGCGCCATTCTGCTTGGCGTGGCTGGCAGTGGCAGCGATCGTCTCTTTGCGGCAGAGCCTGAACATCCATCGCACTTTTCCGCCTATCTGGGGCTGTTGCCGGGGCTCATCGATTCCGATGGGAGCGGTCCCTTCATCGATCTGGTCAAGGCCATAGCCGCGCTGGATGACGGGGTCGAGGTGAGCGTGATGGTTTACCCCATGTCGCGTGCGACGCGCAGCGTGGTGGTGGGAGCGACCGCTGTCAGTGACCCTGTGCGATATCGCTCACTTCAAGCAGGCCAACGTTGCCGGGCAGAGCCTGTATAACCTGTTGCTGGTGGCTGATCGGGCCCTTAATCAGGCCAAGGCACAGGGGCGTAACCGGGTGGGTTTACACACCTGGCAGGCGTCAATGGTCAGCATGGCCCCATAAAAAAACCGAAGCGCTTGGCTTCGGTTTTTCGTTGCTGTCACTGGCAATAGCCAGAGCGCATTATTTCTTGATGCGGATCACCGGGGTCTCGCCCACAGTCACTGCACCGGTCATCTTGATCAGCTCTTTGATCTCGTCCATGTTGGAGATGACAACCGGCGTCAGGGTAGACTTGGCCTTCGCTTCCAGAATAGCCAGATCGAACTCGATGATGGTATCACCGCGCTTGACCTTTTGACCTTCCTGAGCGATGCGCTTGAAGCCTTCACCTTTCAGTTCAACGGTGTCGATACCGAAGTGAACGAACAGCTCGATACCTGAGTCGGATTCCAGCGAGAACGCATGGTTGGTCTCGAAGATCTTGCCGATGGTGCCATCGCACGGCGCAACCATCTTGTTGCCAGCCGGCTTGATGGCGATACCGTCGCCGACGATCTTCTCGGCGAAGACAACGTCAGGCACATCTTCGATCGGCACGATTTCCCCTGACAGCGGGGCAAAAATTTCGATGCCGCCGGTATCAGAGCTATCATCGGAAACCAGTTTCTTCAGTTTATCAAACAGACCCATATTAAAAGCTCCTAGAGATGATTGTCGCTGTTTGCAGCCGATCTTAGCAGACTGCCTTCTGCTTAATAAAGTTATCTACACAGGCTTCGATTTCGGCGGCAGTTGCATAGCTCAATGCCTGGTCAGCCATTGCCTTCACATCTTCGAAGTTGGTGTTACGGATAAGCTTCTTGATACGCGGTACAGAGATGGAGCTCATGGAGAACTCATCCAGACCCATACCCAGCAGCAGCAGTGTGGCGCGTTCGTCACCAGCCAGCTCACCACACATACCGGTCCACTTGCCATTGTCATGGGAAGCGTCGATAACCATCTTGATCAGCGTCAGGACGGAGGGTGACAGCGGGTTGTACATGGCGGAGATCATCTCGTTACCACGGTCGACAGCCAGGGTGTACTGGGTCAGGTCGTTGGTACCGATACTGAAGAAATCCACTTCTTTAGCCAGATGATGAGCCATCACGGCAGCAGCCGGAGTCTCGATCATGATACCCACTTCGATGGATTCATCAAAGGCTTTGCCTTCGGTGCGCAGTTCGGCTTTCAGCGTCTCTACGGTGGCTTTCAGGCTACGGAACTCTTCGACAGAGATGATCATCGGGAACATGATGCGCAGTTTGCCGAAGGCAGACGCACGCAGTATGGCCCGCAGCTGAGCGTTCATGATGTCTTCGCGATCGAAGAAAATACGCACGGCACGCCAGCCCAGGAAGGGGTTCATCTCTTTCGGGAAATTCATATAAGGCAGTTCTTTGTCGCCGCCAATGTCCATAGTACGGACGATGATCGGCTGATCCGGCATGGCCGCTGCCACTTCTTTATAGGCTTTGAACTGCTCGTCTTCGGTCGGCAGCGCGTCACGGTCCATGAACAGGAACTCGGTACGGTACAGACCCACGCCTTCGGCGCCATTGCGGATGGCACCTTCGGTATCCTTGACGGTACCTATGTTGGCGCACACTTCGACCTGATGACCATCTAGCGTGATGGCAGGCAGGTCTTTCAGCTTGGCCAGCTCGTCCTTCTCGGCCTGGAACTGGGCCTGGAACTGTTTGGCTTCCGTCAGCTGCTCGGCGGTCGGGTTGATGATGATCTGGTTGTTGATCGCATCCAGTACCAGCATGTCACCGTTCTTGACACGCTCGGTGATGTCATTGGTGCCCACGATGGCAGGCAGCTCGAGTGAGCGGGCCATAATGGAAGTGTGAGAGGTACGGCCACCGATATCGGTAACGAAACCCAGCACATATTTCAGGTTGATCTGAGCGGTTTCAGACGGGGTCAGGTCTTTGGCGACCAGGATGACCTCTTCGTCGATGGTGCTCAGGTTGACAACGGCGATACCCAGCACGTTTTTTACCAGACGGGTGCCGATGTCACGGAAGTCGGTGGCGCGCTCGCGCAGGTAGGGATCGTCCAGATCGGCCATCATCTTGGCGTATTGCTCGATGACTTCGTAGACGGCCTTATCAGCGGTGGCCTTGTTGTCTTTGATGAAGGATCTGATATCCCCTTCCAGCTCCTCATCTTCGAGCAGCATGATGTGGCCTTCGAAGATGGCCTCTTTTTCCTCACCGAAGGTACGACCAGCCATCGTTTTGATGGCTTCCAGCTGGACAGCTGACTTGGTGCGGGCTTCGAGGAAGCGGTTGATCTCGGCGTCAATCTGGTCAGCAGAAATCTTGCCCTGATTGATAACGATTTCATCTTCTTTAAGAAGAAGCGCCTTACCGAATGCGATACCGGGGGACGCAAGAATGCCAGATATCATAATCCTTCCTATTAAAACGACTGTGGGGGAGGAATAAAGCTGGATTACTCCAGCTCGTCCATCAGGGCAACCAGCTTCTCAACGGCTTTCTGAGCGTCCGGGCCATCGGCCTGGATGGTCACGTTGGTGCCTTTGGTCAGGCCCAGGGTCTGCAACTTGAACAGGCTCTTGGCGCTGGCAGATTTGCCACCGGAGACCACAGTGATCTCGCTTTGGAATTCTTTGGCTTCTTTCACGAACTGAGCTGCCGGACGGGTGTGCAGACCGTTTTCAGCAGTGATAACAACAGACTTCTCGTACATGGTTTCACCCCATATTATTGATATTTTTTGGAGAGATGGATGCTTTTGACGCTTCCTTATCTCACCGTGTCAGTATGGATATGTTGTAAAGTAACGAAATCAGACCTGCAATGGTTTAATCCAGGTCAATTTTCTGTGCAGTATTCGGTGTCTGCCTAAACTCTTTTTCGTTATCGCGCTACAAGCCGCATAAATACTGGCTTGAAATTATTTTTTAACGAAAAATAACACTTTGTTACTTTGTGATACCTAGTCGGCAAATACCTCGTGACGCCGCACAGGATATGAGATTTATCACAGAATGTCTGCTTTTTTTGTCGTCCGCCAGCTTGTTATTTTACCCCAAAAAATAAGGGACCGAGTGGCGCTACCACCTGCTCAGTCTAGCTCATAAAAAAACGGCGCTCCTGGGAGCGCCGTTGTTCTGAAAGAATGCGATCACCTACTGCAGCAGTTCTTGCTCGCTGAACACCCCGGCAAACAGGGCGCTGGAGAGGTAACGTTCGGCGGCGCTCGGCAGTATGACGACGATTGTCTTGTCGGCAAATTCCGGCAACTCGGCCAGACGGGCGGCGGCCACGACGGCAGCCCCCGAGCTTATCCCGGCCAGGATCCCTTCCTCTTCCATCAGGCGACGGGCCATCTCGATGGCATCATCGCTGCTTACCTGTTCGACACGGTCCAGCAGGGTCAGGTCCAGGTTGCCCGGAATGAAACCGGCGCCAATGCCCTGGATCTTGTGAGGACCCGGCTTGATTTCAAGACCGGCCAGACGCTGGCTAATCACGGGTGACTCGCTCGGCTCGACGGCCACCGAGACCACGGCCTTGCCCTTGGTCTGTTTCAGATAGCGGGAGACACCGGTAATGGTGCCACCAGTGCCGACGCCTGCCACGAACACATCCACCTGACCATCGGTGGCATCCCAGATCTCGGGTCCCGTGGTCTTTTCGTGGATTTCCGGGTTGGCGGGGTTTTCAAACTGTTGCAGCAGGACATATTTGCCCGGCTCGGATTCGAGGATCTCGTTGGCCTTGGCGATGGCGCCTTTCATGCCCAGCGGGCCTTCGGTCAGCACCAGATTGGCGCCGAGCGCCTTGAGCAGCTTGCGGCGCTCCAGGCTCATGGTGGCGGGCATGGTCAGGGTGATGGGATAACCGCGAGCGGCGGCCACGAAAGCCAGAGCAATACCCGTGTTACCGCTGGTGGGCTCGATGATCTCCTTGCCCTTGGTCAGAACGCCGCGTTTCTCGGCATCCCAGATCAGGTTGGCGCCGATGCGGCACTTGACGCTGAAGCTCGGGTTACGGCTCTCAATCTTGGCCAGTACGCGGCCCTTGGTAACACGGTTGAGTCGAACCAGCGGGGTGTGACCTATGGTCTGGCTGTTGTCCTCAAAAATTTTGCTCATGGTGCTATCCCTGTTTGTTACGGCGATGAAACAAGATTACCCTGTGGTTTCTGAATGAGAAGTGACGATTTGTTATAACAATATGTTATTACAAGATATAGAGCTTATTCTTTCTTACTGAGGCCTCAGTCTCCAAAAGGTCTCTTGTCGTCAAAGGAATGGACGTTATGGGATTTGCAGGAAGCGATCGCTATCTCGCCTCAGAGGCGCTAAAGATGGCGGTCAATGCGGCAATAGTGCTGGAAAAACCGTTACTTATCAAAGGTGAACCCGGCACAGGCAAGACGGAGCTGGCCGAAGCTGTGGCCAGCTCGCTCGGTACCCAGCTGATCGCCTGGCACATCAAATCCACCACCAAGGCCCAGCAGGGGTTGTATGAGTACGATGCTGTGGCGCGGCTGCGTGACTCCCAGCTTGGCGATCCGCGAGTGGGGGAGATCAGTCACTACATTCGCCAGGGCAAGCTGTGGCAAGCCTTCACCGCCGAGCAGCGGCCCGTGCTGCTCATCGACGAAATCGACAAGGCGGACATCGAATTTCCCAACGACTTGCTGCTGGAGCTGGATCGGATGGAGTTCGATGTCTACGAGACGGGCGAGCGAGTCAAAGCCCGCCAGCGTCCCGTGGTCATCATCACCTCCAACAATGAAAAAGAGTTGCCGGACGCCTTCCTGCGCCGCTGCTTCTTTCACTACATCCGCTTCCCCGACAAGGCCGAGATGCAGGCCATCGTCAATCTGCACTATCCGAACCTGAAAGCGGCGCTGCTGGACGAGGCCATGGCGCTCTTCTTCGAGTTGCGCGAAGTGGATGGGCTGCGCAAAAAGCCCTCCACCTCCGAGCTGTTGGACTGGATCCGGCTGCTGCTGGCCGACGACATCTCCCCCGAGGCGATGCGCACCCGCGCGCCTGGCAAGCTGGTGCCTGCCCTCTACGGCGCTCTGCTCAAGACCGAACAGGACTTGCATCTGTTTGAAAAGCTGGCCTTTCTGGCGCGTCGCGGCAGCTAACTCATGCTGATCGATTTTTTTACCCACCTGCGCCGCCACAAGCTTCCGTGCAGCCTGCGCGAACTGCTGGACTTGCACGCAGCGCTGGCCGCCCTGCTGGTCACTCTCGATATGGATGCGTTCTACCAGCTCGCCCGCTGCCTGCTGGTGAAAGACGAGGCCCATTACGATCGCTTCGATCGCGCCTTTGCCGACTATTACGATGGCCTGCAGGCCACGCCCCTGTTGCCAGAGACCCTGCCGGATGAGTGGTTGCGCAAGGAGTTTGAACGGCTGCTGAGCCCGGAAGAAAAAGCGCTGCTGCAATCCCTTGGCGGGTTCGACAAGCTGCTGGAAACCCTCAATCAGCGCTTGAGCGAACAGAAAGGTCGCCACGCCGGCGGCAACAAATGGGTGGGCACGGGAGGCAGCAGCCCGTTCGGCCACGGTGGTGTTCACCCCGAAGGGATCCGCATGGGGGGAGAGAGCCAGCACGGCAAGGCGGCCAAGGTGTGGGAGGCGCGTCACTATCGCAACTTCAGCGACGACTCGCCGCTGGGGCAGCGTGCCATTCAGCTGGCGTTGCGCAAGCTCAGGCGCTGGGTGCGCCAGGGCAACCCGGACGAACTGGATCTCGACGACACCATCCAGAGCACGGCCCGGCAGGGCTGGCTCGATGTGAAGTTGAGGCCGGCACGCCACAACGGCGTCAAGTTGCTGGTCTTTTTCGATGTGGGGGGCTCCATGGATCTCCACGTGGCCGAGGTGCAGCGGCTCTTCTCGGCGCTGCGCCACGAGTTCAAGCATCTGGCGTACTTCTATTTTCACAACTGTCTCTACGACTTCGTCTGGCAAGACAACAACCGCCGGGCCGAGGAGCGTTTTGATACCTTGCGGCTGCTGCGCACCTACGGCAGCGACTACAGGGTGATTGTGGTGGGGGATGCCAAGATGGGCCCCTATGAGATCACCTGGCCCGGTGGCAGTGTCGAGCAGTGGAACGAGGAGGCGGGTCAGGTGTGGCTCGCCCGCCTGCAGCAGCACTTTCCCAAGCTGGTGTGGCTCAACCCGGTTCCGAGGCGGGAGTGGCTCTGGCATCCCTCCATCAAGTTAATGAATGAACTGGTTGGCGGGCGCATGCATCCGCTGACCCTGGCCGGTCTCGCCGCGGCGATCGATCAGCTGTAATGACCTCTCTACCCTAAAAAGCCAACAAGCCGGGAACGCACCCGGCCAGGAGCAAAGATGACTTCTATCGTGATCAGTGGATCAGGCCTGTATACCCCGCCTTTTGCCGTCAGCAACGAAGCGCTGGTGGCTGCCTTCAACCAGTATGTGGATCTCTACAACGAGGAGAACGCCTCCGCTATCGATGCGGGCCAGCTGTCTGCCAAGCAGCATTCGAGCTGCGAATTCATCGAGAAGGCCTCCGGCATCAAGAGCCGCTATCTGGTGAGCAAGGAAGGGGTGCTGGATCCCGACATCATGCAGCCGCTGCTGGCGGAGCGAGCCGATGACAAACCCTCCATCATGGTGGAGATGGCAGTGGCCGCCGCCGAGCAGGCGTTGATCGCCGCCGGCCGCGAGCCGGGAGAGATAGATCTGGTCATCGTCGCCGCCTCCAACATGCCGCGCCCCTATCCGGCGCTGGCCATCGAGTTGCAGCACTACCTGGGGGCGGGCGGTATGGCCTTTGACATGAACGTGGCCTGCTCGTCTGCCACCTTTGGCATCAAGGCGGCAGCCGACATGCTGGCGGCGGGTAGCGCCAAACTGGCGCTGGTGGTGAACCCGGAGATCTGCTCGGGGCACCTCAACTTTCGTGACAGGGATAGCCACTTTATCTTCGGCGATGCCTGTACCGCCGTGCTGCTGGAGCGGGAAGAAGGGTGCAAGGTCAGCAACCCCTGGCAACTGGTGGCCAGCAAGCTGGTGACCCAGTACTCCAACAACATTCGCAACAACTTTGGCTTCCTGAACCGGCTCAGCCCGCGCACCCGTTATGGTGATGACAAGCTGTTCTGCCAGCAGGGGCGCAAGGTGTTCAGGGAAGTGCTGCCGCTGGTGTGCGATCAGATAGCCGGCCAGCTTGATGAGCAGGGTTGGCCGGCGGATACCCTGAGCCGGCTCTGGCTGCATCAGGCCAACCTCACCATGAACCAGTTCATCGGTCGCAAGCTGCTGGGGCACGATGCCAGCCAGCAAGAGGCGCCGGTCATTCTCGACAGTTACGGCAACACCAGCTCGGCGGGTTCCATTATCGCGTTCCATCTGTACAATCGCGACCTGCCTGCAGGGGCTCGCGGCGTGCTCTGCTCGTTTGGCGCTGGCTATTCGATAGGGAGTCTGCTGCTGCGGCGTCTGTGAGGGGCGGGGGCATATCCCTGCCGTCATTACCAAAAACAGCGGTCAGGGTGGAATCATGCAGAAAATCACGGGGCGCTGCGCCCTGCACTATGGGGTGACACTGCCACTCTTTTGCCTCTACGGGTTGCAGGTCTCGTTTCAGGAGAGCCTGACCCTGCCCCAGTTGCTGGGGCCCACCCTGCTGGTCTTCACCCTCATGTTTGCCGTGCGCCATTGGGTGTTGTGCCGACAGGTCCTGCCCGGCAGCGGGCTCAGCAGCTTCGGGCTGGAGGTGGGCTTCTACCTGCTGGGGGCGCTGCTGCTTTCGGGCTACAGCGGCCTCATGCTTGATCTCCCGCTGTCGAGCCACCTCAAGATCCTGCTGGGGATGACGACCCTGGGCTTTCTGGTGGCCGCGGATCTGTCGCTGGCGCGGGACTGGAACCTGGCCAAACAGCGGGAGCATCAGGGCTCGCTGGTGCTGACCCGGCCGCTGGCCATGCCGGTTTCCCGCAAGTTCTCTCTGTTTACCTTCACCACGCTCGTGCTGCTGGGGGGCGTCTTATTCCTGCTGTTCAACAAGGATCTGGAGCGGCTGGCGACGGTGGACAGAAGCCTGTCGCGGCTCGATGTCCAGCAATACATCTTGCTGGAAATTGCCTTCGTGATGGGGGTGACCTTCTGTTACCTCTGGCTCATCATTCGTGGCTATGGCCGCAATCTGACCCTCTTCCTAGAGCACCAGATGCGTACCATGGCACAGGTGCAATGCGGCGATCTGGATGCGCGGGTGCCGGTCACCCGGGATGACGAATTCGGCCTGATCGCCGCCAGCACCAACCAGATGATCGGCGAGCTGAAGGCGCGCCGCGACGAGCTCAACCTGACCCGGGACGTGGCCATCCTCGGCCTCGCCTCGCTGGCGGAGACCCGTGACAACGAGACAGGTGCCCACATCATCCGCACCCAGCACTATGTCAAGGTGCTGGCCGAACACCTGAGCCGCCACGACGCCGAGCGTTATCCCCTCGACGACGCCACCATAGACCTGCTGTTCAAGTCGGCGCCGCTGCACGACGTGGGCAAGGTGGGCATTCCCGATGCGATCCTGCTCAAGTCGGGCAAGCTGACCGACGAAGAGTTCGCCATCATGAAGCGCCATCCCCAGATAGGGGCCGATGCACTCGCCAGCGCCGAGGCCGAGCTCGGCTCCAACTCCTTCCTGCGGCTGGCGCGGGAGATCTCCCTCACCCACCACGAGAAGTGGGATGGCAGTGGTTATCCGGCTGGCTTGGCCGGGGAGTGCATCCCGATTTCGGGCCGCTTGATGGCGGTGGCGGATGTCTACGATGCCCTCATCTCGAAACGGGTCTACAAGCATGCCTTCACCCACGAAGAGGCGAAAGCCATCATAGTGCAGGGGCGCGGCAGCCATTTCGATCCCGGGATGGTCGATGCCTTCCTCGCTTGCGAGGGGGCCTTCAGGCAGATTGCTGCCGAGCACCGGGATCAGGCGTGATAAAAGCAGGGTGGCCTGTCCATGCCGCTGCAGCAGGGTAGACACAGGGCGTCCGTCACTTAGTCACCATCCAGGTCTGATTTTACCGGCCCGCATCGCTCTAAACGGGAACATGCTGCGGTCACCCGATGACGACCTCTCCCTTTGCTGGATGCAAGGGAATGGAAGGGATGGAAGAGGATGTAAAGGGATCGAAGAGGATGACAGGTTGTCGCGAGTCCGGCGCAAGGCGCGGGGCGTCTTCGATAGAGCGCACGACATGGACTATGTCGGCCTGTGCTTTAGCGGGACAGCGCCGAGCCAATATCACCCATGGAAGACAATCCCCCAGGGACATGGCCCGCCCGCACTCGCGTAAACCCCACATACCTTGGCCGCATGTCACTCACACTTAGCGAGGCACCCGCTGCCGCGCGGATCTTGCTGCGGTTCGTCAACCCTGCCTAATAGCATGAGCTGATATGCACGATGCTATGCATTTAGCCATCACCAGAGCGACCGACAAGCCCGCAGAGGGCAACAAGGAAGTATTAAGCGAGCAAGCGAAGCGGGGTTTGGCGAGCGTAGCGAGGAGCCCTTAAGCGGAGTTCTGGCAATAACTGTACGATAGGGGTACTAGACTCTCATTTGTTAGGTGAATTAGAAGCACCTTTAGGCGTTTGGACCAGCAGGTTCACATAGAAAGTGTTCGCTAGCTTACACATTTAATAATTACCGATTGAGCCCCGCATTCAAACGAAGTAATCTCGTTAAAATTATTAATGAACTAATCTATTGTGCTTTACGAGATAAATATGGACGAAGATAACGTTAAGCGTTTGCTACAAAGTTTTTTTACCCAAACACCATTGGTGATAATCGGTTCCGGTCTATCTTTGGGGGAAGGTGTGTCTGGCATGTGGCAACTGTCGCAGCATTTAAAAGTAAAAATACCAAACTTAGTAAGCGGTGTGGAACTGGACGAGTGGCTTGGAATTGAGCTCGATATTGATGCAGGCGTAATGTTTGAAGATGCGATGTCAAAGCTTAATCAAAACAGCATGCTGGTTCCGCACATAATAAATGAAACTGCATCTTTGCTATGTGAGGATGAACGGAAAATATTCAAAGACGTACTTACAAGAAAGAAAGTTCTTCAGTTGGAATCTCTTATTAAACATCTTTCACACAACCAAAACGAAATTATTTTCGTCACGCCAAATTACGACCGGTTGATTGAGCTAGCATGTGAGATGCGGGGAGTGGAAATTCTAACTGGATTCAATGGGGTGTATTACTCCCCACATAACCCAGTGGATGAAAAGGATAAGGTAACGGTTATTGAACAGCGAAAAACGCATGGTGCAAGGCCTGCGGTTTCAGTAAAAAAGAAACTCCATGCGCATGTATTAAAGCCTCATGGGGGACTTGATTGGTATGAAGATAATGGTCGCGTATTCAAATCCCAAGTAAAAATAGCCGCCAAAAGACTAATGATTACGCCAGGCACTAGTAAATTTAGGGCCGGATATCAACACCCCTTTGATTATCATAGGGAACGTGCCAATGCATTTATTAAAAGTGCTCAATCTATTTTAATAATTGGTTATGGATTTAATGATGAACAACTCGAAACGCATTTGAAAAACAGACTAATTACTGGAACAAAGGCGTTATTAATAACCAAGGATATAAGTCCGAATGCGGAAAAATTATGCCGTGGAATGAGTAATGTAATGACAATATCTGCATTGCAGGGAGATGATAGCAAAACAGTGGTTTGCATTGATAACACTGAAACAGTCCATGATGGAATGTGGTGGGTTTTAGGGATTTTTATAAAGGAGGTTTTGGAATGACTGAAGTTAAAAATATCATATCAACCGATATGGATGATTATATTGGTCGTGTTGTTAGCGTAGATACCAATCGAGCTTTAATTATTGCTGAATCACCTGAAATAATACAAAAGCTAACAGTATCAGATCTAGTCGCCATATCTGGAAATACGCCACAAGAATATTTGATAGGTTTGATTGAAAAAGTAAAAAGAACTTTGGGGTCGACAGTAAATGATATTGGTCTGATTGATGATGCGGAAGAGGATGCAGAGATATCTAATGATGTTGGGTATGATATCATCCAGGTGGCACTAATTGGGACTAATTGGGACTTATTGGGAGGTGTTAGGTCTGTCTCTTGATCAGATCTTGATCCCCGAAGCCATCATCTCTTTGGCGGCAATAAAGCCGTCCAGTTTACTTTGCAGTGTTTGCCAGCCTTCCCAGAGTGAGCTCCAGCCTGCAATCCCTGTTC
>NZ_JAACGC010000036.1:0-42623 GCF_029237385.1 Aeromonas sp. 1HA1 | reverse complement strand
TTGGCGAGGCCGATACCCTGGAAAAGCTCGAAGCCCTGCTGCCATGGAACGTCCCGCTGGAGCCGATTGCAAAAAAAGTGGCGCAATACGGTAAAGGCAAGTAGGTCGATTTAACGGCGCTTACGATTGACGTGCCAGAAACGCCCCGCCAGGGTCAGTTCAAGCTGCCCCGGCGTGAGCGTCACCAACCCGTGCCGCTGCCAGGCCTCAAACAGCGGCAGCAGGTGGGCCCGCAGCGACGCAGGCAGACGAGCCAGCATCAGCCAGCCGCTGTCGAGGGCACCGCGCAGCAGGCCGTCCATGAGAGCATTGGGGTTCTTTCCCATCACCATGCCGGGTGCCCGTTGCTTTCTGGCCAGCGCCTCGTGCCAGAGGGTCAGATCCCGGCCATACATGAGGCCGTGGCCGTGCACGCTGCCTCCGGCCCCCGCCCCGAAGGGGAGGATCTCGGCGCCGCGCTTGGCCATCTGGTTGTAGCGGCTCCGCTCGGCGTCGCCGCGCCGCCAGTGGCTGCAGGAGAGTCGCTGCCAGCCGCCCTGCTCCAGCGTCTGGGCGCCATAGGCATACATGCCGGCCCGCTGCTGACCATCGGCTGCCCAGCCCAGCGACCCCTTCTCCTGTGCCCGCGCCAGATTGGTACCCGCCATGGCGATCAACTGATAGAGATCCACGCCCTGTACCCCGCAAGCCATCACGTCTGCGATATCCTGGCGCCACACCGCATCATCCTGCCCCGGCAGGCCAAAGATGAGATCCGCCACTATCACAGCGGCATCATCCCGGGTCAGCTCGGCCAGACGGGCCAGCAGGGTCTGCCTGTCATCCAAGCGGGCCGCCTGTTGGCGCACCCGGGTGTCAAAGCTCTGCACCCCGAACGAGAAACGGTTGAAGCCACCCGCCAGCGCGGCCTGCCACTTGGCATCATCAAAGCCATTGAGGCGCCCCTCCAGGGTCACCTCGGCATCTGCGGTCAGCGGAAAACCCTGGATAGCCCTGGCCAATCGCGCCAGATCCTCGACCGCCATGTCAGTCGGTGTGCCGCCCCCCACATAGACGGCAGAGCAGGGCTGGCTCTGCCCAAAGGGGGTATCCGCCGCCTGCTTCAGGCTGTCGCACAGAGCCGTCATGTAACGGCTCATACGCGCCGGATTGGCGCCATTTTCGAAGAAATTGCAAAAGCTGCAGCGCTTGCGGCAAAACGGAATATGGATGTAGAGCGCCCGCTCCCCCGCCTCGCTCTCTTGCTGCCACCAGGCTTGCCAGCCGCCAGGGTCTAGGGTGAAGGGGCGAATGCCACCCCGACTGGCATGGGCCGAGGTTTTGGCACCGAAGGCAAATTGGAGGGGATCCGGCGTGTCGAGTCCGGTCATGGTCGGGGTCAGGTGTAATGTCATCACTGGCTGGGTTACCACATGGAAATAATGCAAATGATAACCACTATCAATTTATGCCAAATTTGTGCTGGATCAAACCACACTCAGACAACCCAGCTTTGCTACCCATCTTTAACCTCCATCATGGATCCAGTTAACAGATAATTTACTCAAGATGGGGTAGTGTGTGCCGATAGAGAACCATCTCCCCCGCACTGACGAGCGAGCGTGAGGAGAGTCGCCCGGCATTGACGCTCGCCCACCTGCGCATGGACCCTGCAAACGATGCAAAATCTGTCATTAAACTGGAAAATCTTCCTCCCCCTCACCCTGGTAATCGGCTGTACCTTCGCCCTCAGCTTCGAACTCTCCGCCTGGCTGCAACGGGATCTCGCTATCCGGCTGGCCGGTGAAAAGGTCGAGAGCGCCGCCAACACCTACATGGATCAGCTCAACGTCATGATGATGACGGGGGCCATCGCCAACCGACAAATCGTGCAGACCAAGCTCAAGAGCGAGGCGGGGATCGTCGAGGCTCGCCTGATCCGCGCCCCCGCCGTGACTGACTTGTTCGGACCCGGTCATCCGGATCAGCAGGCAGAGGATAGCTGGGACCAGCGCGCCATCGCGCAAGGGGAGACCATACTCGAGCAGCAGGGCAACCGGCTCACCCTGGTCAAGCCCTTCAAGGCGAACAAGGAGTACCGCGGCACCCAGTGCACCACCTGCCATCAGGTGCCGGAAGGTACCGTCATGGGGGCGGTGCGGATCAGTTACGACCTCAGCCACACGTTCAGCGAAATTCGCCACAACAACCTGATCCTGAGCGGCAGCCTGGTGGCGGTGTTCGGGCTCGGTTTCGGCCTGCTTGGCTGGGTGCTGCAGCGCTACATCAAGCGACCGGTGCGCCACCTGCAACTGACCATGACTCGCATGGCCAAGGAGCGGGATCTCTCCCTCCCCCTGCTCAACCCGAGCCGGGATGAGCTGGGCCAGATGACCCGCGCCGTCAGCGACATGGTGCAGGGGTTTCGCCACAGCTTGCAGGAGGTGGAGCACGCGACTCAGCAGCTCTATCAGGAGTCAAACCAGATCAGGCAGGTCGCGACCCAGACCGAAGGCTCGGCCCGCCAGCAGGAACACATGACCACCCAGGTCGCCGCCGCCGTCAGCGAACTGGCCGCCAGCTCCCACGAGGTGCGAGAGCACGCCCGTCACAGTGCCGAGCTCTCCGCCCTCACCAACCAGGATGCGGCCAACACCAGTCGCCTCGCCCAGCACTCCATCACTGACATGGGCGAGATGTCCGCCGAGATTGCGCGGGTCGATCGGGTGATCCAGCAACTCGACAATCGCTGCCTGGCCGTCGATGGCGTGCTGGAAGTGATCAAGGGGATTGCGGATCAGACCAACCTGCTGGCCCTCAACGCCGCCATAGAGGCGGCCCGCGCCGGCGAGCAGGGTCGCGGTTTTGCGGTGGTGGCCGACGAGGTACGCGCCCTCTCCAGCCGCAGCCGCGCCGCCAGCGAGCAGATCTCCCAGATGATCGCGGCACTACAGAAAGAGGCCCAGAGCGCCGTTGCGGTGATCGGGGATGCAAAATCCAAGGCGGACCAGAGCATCCACAAGACCGAGGAAACCCTGGCCGCCATGCAAAACATCATAGGTCGCATCGCCAGCATCAACGATCTCAACGCCCAGATGGCGCAATCTGCCGAGGAGCAGGACAGGGTCTGCAGCGAGGTGGACAGCTCGGTGAGCGACATTCGCAACACCTCCAACGACACCCTGGGTCAGGCGCACGCCGCCAACCTCGCCAGCATCCAGCTGGTGGAGCAGTGCCAGAAGCTGGAACAGTTGCTCAAGACCTACCGCTGGTAAGGCGTAACGCCGCTCAACAAAAAGCGCGACACTGGGTCGTAATGCCAGTCAGTTAAGCCTGACTGGCATTGTTTTTATTGGCCTTTTTCACACTGTACTGCGGTGGTCTTGGCTTCACGCCGCGGGGGTAAGGTCGCTCTCTTCTGGTCGTGACGTCCTCTTCGCCAAGCAGGGTAGTGATGAGCGTGGGGGAATGAGGTGGAAGAGCGACCCAAGCTGGGCAGCCTGGCTGGCGTGAAGAAAGTCGGGAGCCTGTGTGATACGCATAAAAAATCCGAAACCAATCAACACGTTTCGGATTTTCACACCTCAGCAGGAGCGGTCAATGGACCCTTCACTTATCGGCATTGCGCCTTTGGCTCCCCTTTTCTCATGCTGATCTCTCACCCATACAATATGTGGATCAGGGTGCCGTCTTGCTGGCGTTCATCCTGGCTTTCACCATGCCAATCACCATGGGCAGCAGCGAGATGCCGATGATGCCGAAGATCAACAGGGTAAAGTTCTGACGTACCACAGGCAGATTGCCAAAGAAGTGGCCGGCGTAGACAAACGAGAGCACCCACAGCAGGCCGCCCACCAGGTTGAACACTAGGAAGCGCGGATAGGTCATGGCGCCCATGCCCGCCACGAAGGGAGCAAAGGTACGCACGATCGGCAGGAAGCGGGTGATGATGATGGTCTTGCCGCCATGCTTGGCATAGAAGGCGTGGGTCTTGTCCAGATAGTCGCGACGGAAGATCTTGGAGTCGGGATTGCGGAACAGCTGCTCCCCGAAGAAGTGACCTATGGTGTAGTTGACCACGTTGCCCAGCACGGCGGCGATGATCAGCACGGCGGCCAGGGTGTGCACGTCCAGCACGCTGCCGACGGTGAGCGCACCGGCAGCAAACAGCAGGGAGTCACCCGGCAGGAAGGGGGTGACGACCAGCCCTGTCTCGCAGAAGATGATCAAAAACAGAATGGCGTAAACCCAGATACCATAGTTTTCAAACAGCTCTTTCAAATGCACATCAACATGCAGAATAAAATCAATCGCAAACAGGATCAGATCCATTTTCTCATACCCATAAAGTGAACGGCGTGGAGTCTACGCCAATGCATTCCGAGCCACAATCTTCCCACAATCCTCTTTTTATCCCGGTTAAACGAAACCCATACGACGCTATCTTCGTCATGACAATACCATCAAAGAGGAAATGCATCTTCTCGACACCAGTCAGGCCAACCGTGGTTCAGTCACGCTCATCCAGTGCCGCGCTAACGTGCGCTGGCAGGCATTTCTCCCAGCCCCATAGCAACACCAGCAGCAGCGTCACATCATCGAGCCAACCGAACAGGGGCACCACATCGGGGATGAGATCCACCGGGCTGATGCCATAAAGCAAGATGAGGATCACCAGCCCCCTGGCCCATCAGGGCGTGGCCGGGTGGCGAAAGCCCAGATAGAGGCGACGCACACGCCGCCAGATGAGCCAGCGTTTGCCCATTAACTTTCGATCAACTCGTGGCGCAGCCGCTGGATCTGGTCTCGCAGCGCGGCCGCCTGTTCGAACTCCAGATCCCGCGCATGCTGGAACATCTGTTCTTCCATCCGCTTGATCTCTTTGGCGATCTCGCTGGCAGAACGGGCATGGTATTCCCCTTGCGGCTCGGCGGCCTTGCGTCCTCCCCTCCCCGCTTTGCCCGCGCTGCGGCTCCCCCCCATGTCCATCACGTCCCCCACCGACTTGTTGAGCCCCTTGGGGGTGATGCCGTGTTCAAGGTTGTGGGCGTGCTGCAGAGTGCGGCGGCGCTCTGTCTCCTCGATGGCCACCCTCATGGAGTTGGTGATGGTATCCCCATAAAGAATGACCTTGCCGTTGAGGTTGCGGGCGGCGCGGCCTATGGTCTGGATCAGCGATCGGGTGGAGCGCAGGAAGCCCTCCTTGTCCGCATCCAGAATGGCCACCAGGGAGACCTCCGGCATGTCGAGCCCTTCGCGCAACAGGTTGATGCCCACCAGCACGTCGAACTTGCCGAGGCGCAGATCGCGGATGATCTCCACCCGCTCGACAGTATCGATATCGGAGTGCAGGTAGCGCACCTTGACGTCGTGCTCCGCCAGATATTCGGTCAAGTCCTCCGACATCCGCTTGGTGAGCGTGGTCACCAGCACCCGCTCCTCCACCGCGACACGCAGCCGGATCTCGGAGAGCAGATCGTCCACCTGGGTGGTGACAGGGCGCACCTCGATCTCGGGATCGAGCAAGCCGGTGGGACGCACCACCTGCTGCACCACGTCGCCACCGGACTTGTCCAGCTCGTAGGGGCCCGGAGTAGCCGACACAAACACGGTCTGCGGCATCAGCGATTCGAACTCATCGAACTTCAGCGGTCGGTTGTCGAGCGCCGAGGGCAGCCGGAAGCCGTACTCCACTAGCGTCTCCTTGCGGGATCTGTCCCCTTTGAACATGGCGCCGATCTGCGGCACGGTCACGTGGGACTCGTCGATGATGAGCAGGCCATCCCCCGGCAGGTAGTCAAACAGGGTGGGCGGCGGCTCCCCCGGCGCGCGGCCAGAGAGGTAACGGCTGTAGTTCTCGATGCCGGAGCAGTAGCCCAGCTCCTGCATCATCTCCATGTCGAACTGGGTGCGCTGGCTGATGCGCTGCTCCTCCACCAGCTTGTTGAGCGACAACAGCTGCTCCCGACGGCCCTTCAACTCCACTTTGATGTGCTCGATGGCACCCAAAATGGTCTCGCGCGGGGTGGCGTAGTGGGTCTTGGGGTAGATGGTGTAGCGCACGACCGTTTGCTCGATGGCGCCGGTCAGGGGATCAAACTGGGAGAGCCGCTCCACCTCTTCGTCAAACAGCTCCACCCGCAGCGCCAGCTTGTCCGATTCGGCGGGGTAGATGTCTATCACCTCGCCACGCACCCGGAAGGTGCCACGCTGAAACGCCATGTCGTTGCGGGTGTATTGCAGCTCGGCAAGACGGCGCAGTATGTCCCGCTGATTGATCACGTCCCCGACTTTGAGGTGCAGCATCATGCTGAGGTAGGCCTGAGGATCCCCCAGACCATAGATGGCCGACACAGACGCAACGATGATCACGTCCCGCCGCTCCAGCAGGGCCTTGGTGGCCGACAGCCGCATCTGTTCTATGTGATCGTTGATGGAGGCATCCTTCTCGATGAAGGTGTCCGTGGTCGGCACATAGGCCTCGGGCTGGTAGTAGTCGTAGTAGGAGACGAAATACTCCACCGAATTCTCGGGGAAAAACTCTTTCATCTCGCCATAGAGCTGGGCCGCCAGCGTCTTGTTGGGGGCCAGTATCATGGTGGGGCGGTTGAGGGTCGCGATCACGTTGGCCATGGTGAAGGTCTTGCCCGAGCCAGTCACCCCGAGCAGGGTCTGGTGGGCGAGGCCGGACTCGATGCCATCGAGCAGGCGGGCGATCGCCTCTGGCTGATCTCCCGCAGGTTCAAACTGGCTGGCCAACTGGAATAACTTGCTCATGACGACTCCCGACAAAAAACAGCAAGGCAGAAGTGTACTCCGAGTTGGGGTAACCTGGGTATCCACTCTCCTGCCAAAGCGGCTATTGACCTCGAAAAGCGAGCTCTGTATAGTGCCCCTCCTTGCCTGATGTTCCCCCGTAGTTCAGTCGGTAGAACGGCGGACTGTTAATCCGTATGTCACTGGTTCAAGTCCAGTCGGGGGAGCCAATTCCTCACCATCTCGGTGCAAGTTATCCACTTTAGTACTTTCCTCTGCCAATTTTAATGCACAAGCCGCGCCCTGCGGTTACAACCTCTCTTTGTTTCCTCTCCTGGCTCGACAGCGTTTTGTTCTGTCACACTTAACTATTTGATTTTTATAGAAACATTTTTCTTCAGGTATTTTTTGAACAGCCCTTGCACCCCAGTATTGGCGCGGCCTGCAGGCTGATCACCAAGTTTCATGAACAGGGTTATCCACAGATTCTGTGGGTAAGTCAGCCAAAGCCAGTCACGGCCTAGCTTCGCAGGCCATCGCCACCGGCGACGGCCCATTTCTTTTGCGATCCCCACTTTCTGCTGTTTTTGAGCGCCACTTCAAATGGGTCAAAAGGCCACTGATCAGATACTTTTTCCAGATATCTTTTCGCCATCCCGTGCACCATGGGTCATCCCCCCTCCCGCCCCCCAATACTGGTTTCCATTTCGGTCCATGGCCCCCAGTCAGATATGCTGAAAAAATGCGAAACCTGGCCGCCAAACAGCAGGTAATAAATTTTCAAGCGGGTTGTACGGGCCGGGAGCGCAGATAGCAGGAATCACTCATTGACAGCGGGGCAAACAGACGAAAATAGAGGTTATTTTCCTGCCAGCCCCGAGGTTTCCCTCGACCATGGCAGCAGCGGGACGCTTTACTGCCGATTAATCCCCCTTTGACACTTCTTTATTGGTGAGGGATCCGGCACAATATCGGCCCCACTTTTTTCCTCGGTTTTTCCGGGCATGACCATAGATTTCGTGACACTGCTACATCAAAGCGACTCCCTGCTGCTGTTCGTGGTACTGGCCTTCGGCCTGCTACTAGGCAAAGTCAGAGTCGGTAATTTCCAGATTGGCAACACCATAGGCGTCCTGTTTACCGCCCTGCAGTTCGGCCAGATGGGCTTCGAGTTCACCGCCACCACGGAGAACGTCGGCTTCATGCTGTTCATCTTCTGCGTGGGCATAGAGGCGGGACCGCACTTCTTCAGTGTCTTCCTGCGCGATGGCATCCACTACATCACCCTCACCCTGGTGATCCTGCTGACGGCATTGCTGTTGACGGTGGGACTGGCCAAGTTCTTCAACCTGGGGCCAGGCATGGCGGCAGGTATATTGGCCGGTTCACTCACCTCGACCCCGGCCCTGGTGGGGGCACAGGATGCCCTGCGCAGCGGCCTGCTCAACCTGCCCCACGGCACCGACATGCAACCCGTGCTCGACAACATGGGGATCGGCTATGCCCTGACCTATCTGGTGGGCCTGGTGGGGCTGATGCTGGTGGTGCGCTACCTCCCCTCCCTGGCGCGGCTGGACCTCAACACCGAGGCCCAGAAGATAGCCCGCGAGCGGGGGCTTTCCGACAGCGAGAGCCGCAAGACCTATCTGCCCATCATCCGCGCCTACCGGGTCGGCCCCGAACTGGCAGCCTGGATCGGGGGACGCACCCTGCGTGAAACCGGCATCTATCCCCACACAGGTTGCTATGTGGAGCGGATCCGTCGCAACGGCATACTGGCAAGCCCGGATGGTGACGCCGTCATCCAGGAGGGGGACGAGATCGCCCTGGTCGGTTATCCCGAGAGCCACGAGAAGCTTGACGTCAACTATCGCAACGGCAAGGAGGTGTTCGACCGCAACCTGCTTGACCTGCAAATAGTCACCGAAGAGATAGTGGTGAAAAACGATGCTGTGGTGGGCCGCCATCTGGTGGAGCTCAACCTCACCGAGAAGGGCTGCTTCCTCAACCGGGTGGTGCGCTCCCAGATCGAGATGCCGTTCGATCGCAACATCATGCTGCAAAAGGGCGACGTGCTGCAGATCAGTGGCGAGAAGCAGCGGGTCAAGCTGCTGGCCAACAAGATAGGCTTCATCAGCATCCACAGCCAGACCACGGATCTGGTGGCCTTCACCACCTTCTTTGTGCTGGGTCTGCTGATCGGTTCCGTCTCCCTGGTGTTCGGTCAGCTCGAGTTTGGTCTGGGCAACGCCGTCGGCCTGCTGCTGGCGGGGATCCTGATGGGCTACCTGAGAGCCAACCACCCCACGGTCGGCTATGTGCCGCCGGGCGCCCTGCGCCTGGCCAAGGATCTGGGACTCGCCGTCTTTATGGTGAGTACGGGTCTGAAAGCCGGTGGCGGCATCCTCGATCACCTCAGTGAGGTGGGTATGGTGGTGCTCTTCTCTGGCATGCTGGTGACCACGCTGCCTGTGCTGGTGGGCTACCTGTTCGGGATTTGGGTGCTGAAGATGAACCCGGCCCTGCTGCTGGGAGCCATCACGGGCGCCCGCACCTGTGCCCCGGCGATGGATGTGGTCAACGAGGCGGCCAACAGCTCCATCCCTGCTCTCGGCTATGCCGGCACCTATGCGGTGGCCAACGTCATGCTGACCCTGGCGGGCTCCTTCATCATCGGCTTCTGGTTCTAGCACCGGATCGCACCACAACAAGAAGGGAGCCATATTGGCTCCCTTCTTCATTTCCCCCCCATCACCTGCACGCAACGTCGACCCACAGCGCTGCTTCTCACCCGGCCTAACCAGACGAAGCCTCTCATACCGCCATGACCAGAATGAACACAATGACCACAACAGCCTTAATAGCCATTACGGTCAGATTGTTCTCCAACCAGATACGATTAATTAACCTCTTTGCAACAATCATAAGGAGTACACCATGTTGCAAGGAACCCTCAAGCGCACCCTGCTCTGCTGTCTGCTTGGCGCCAGCCTCGGCGTGCAGGCCAAGATAGATGAGATTCATTTCCTGATCCCGGGTGGTGCCGGCGGTGGCTGGGACAATACGGCCCGGGGCACGGGCGAGGCGCTAACCAAGTCCGGCCTCATCACCACCGCCTCCTATCAGAACATCTCGGCCGGTGGCGGCGCCAAGGCCATCGCCCACCTGATCGAGACCTCGGCCCAGTCCAACAAGACGCTGATGGTCAACTCCACCCCCATCATCGTCAAATCCCTCTCCAAGGAGCTACCTCAATCCTTTAGGGATCTCACCCCGGTCGCCGCCATCATTGCCGATTATCAGGCGCTGGCCGTGCCGCTGGACTCCCCCTACCAGAACTGGCCCCAGCTGCTGGCAGCCTATGAGGCCAACCCCGCCAAGGTGAAGATAGCCGGCGGCTCCGCCCGTGGCAGCCTGGATCACCTGGTGGCGGCCATGACCTTCAAGAATGCAGGGGCGGATGCCAGCAAGCTGCGTTACGTGGCCTATGACGCCGGCGGCAGCGCCATGGCAGCGGTGCTGTCAGGGGAAACCCAGGTGCTCTCCACCGGCTTTGGCGAGGCGATGGAGGCGGTCAAATCCGGCCAGATGCGGATCCTCGGTGTCACGGCACCCGAGCGCATGCCAGATGCCAGCGAGATCCCCACCTTCAGCGAGCAGGGTAACCCGACTGTCTTTGCCAACTGGCGCGGCTATTTTGCCTCCCCCGCCGTCAGCGTCGAAAAATCCGCCGAATTCGCCGCCCTGCTCAAGCAGATGTACGACAAGCCAGAGTGGGAAACGGTCAGGGCCCGCAACAGCTGGACCAATCTCTACCAGTCCGGTCCCGAGTTCACCGCCTTCCTCAACCAGCAGGAGCAGCAGATTGGCGGCCTGATGCGCGAGCTCGGCTTCATCAAGTGATCCCTCAACCTGTGGCGGGCCAGTCCCGCCCATC
Source organism: Aeromonas sp. 1HA1 (assembly GCF_029237385.1). Lineage (NCBI taxonomy): Bacteria > Pseudomonadati > Pseudomonadota > Gammaproteobacteria > Aeromonadales > Aeromonadaceae > Aeromonas > Aeromonas sp. 1HA1. Next base: position 31,951 of record NZ_JAACGC010000036.1, on the reverse strand, counting down.
GGAGTCATCGTCATGCACCTGACCAAGGAGCGATTCGGGGGGCTGCTGTTTTTGCTGCTCTCCCTCGCGTACGGCTATCACGCCACCCTGATCCCCGGCTACCCCGGGGACGAATATGAACCCTTTACCGCCAGCACCCTGCCCTATGCCCTGGCTGGCGTCGGCGCCCTGCTCTCCCTGCTGCTGATCTGCTTTCCGGGCGGGGAGCGGCTGCAGCGCGAAACGGGCAACTGGCGGCTGGTATTTGCCCTGCTGCTGCTGATGCTGGTCTATGGGATGGCCCTCGGCTGGCTCGGCTTTGTCATCGCCACCACCTTGTTCCTCATCGGCGGGATCCGCTTGATGGGCGAGCAGAGCCTCGCCTTCGCCTGCAAGGTAAGCCTGCCCTTCACCCTCATCTTCTGGGCACTGCTGACCAAAGGGCTCAACGTTTACCTCGAGCCGGGTCGGCTATTCACGCAACTGCTGGGATAAGGAGAATCCATGTTAGACGGCATTTTGCAAGGACTGGGCACCGCCATGATGCCCATCAACATCTTTATGGTGATCGTCGGCTGCTTCGTCGGCACCTTCATCGGCATGCTGCCGGGCCTCGGGCCGGTCACCGCCATCGCTCTGATGATCCCCATCACCTACGGGCTGGATCCGGCCTCCGGCATCATCTTGATGGCCGGGGTCTACTACGGCTCCATGTTTGGGGGATCCACCTCCTCCATCCTGATCAACACCCCGGGCTGCTCGGCCAGCATGATCACCGCCATCGACGGCTATCCGCTGGCCTGCAAGGGACAGGCGGGCAAGGCGCTGGCCATCGCCGCCTACGCCTCTTTCACCGGCGGCACCCTGTCAGCCATCTTCCTGATGGTGGCGGCCCCCCTGCTCGCCAAGGTCTCCCTCTCCTTCCAGTCAGCAGACTACTTCGCCCTCATGGTGCTGGGGCTCTCCGCGGTGGCGGCATTTGCCGGCAAGGGCCAGGTGCTCAAGGCGCTGATCATGGCGCTGTTCGGCATCATGCTCTCCACTGTTGGCATCGACCGCAGCGTCGGGGTGGACAGATTCACCTTCGGCCTGCCGGACTTGCGCGATGGCTTCTCCTTCCTGTTGCTGGCCATGGCCACCTTCGCCCTGGAGGAGATCCTGATGACGGTATTGCGCCCGGGCAAAGACACCAGCAAGGAGGAGGTGAACAAGATCCAGCAACTCGGCTCCCTCAAGCTGAGCAAGGCCGAGGTAAAAGAGATAGCGCCGCCCATAGCGCGCTCCTCGGTGCTGGGCTTTCTTATCGGTGTGCTGCCGGGCGCTGGCGCCACCATCGCCTCCTTCATGGCCTATGGCGCCGAACGCAACTTCGCCAGCAAGCGCAGGCAGGAGGAGTTCGGCAAGGGCAGCCTGACCGGTATAGCCGCACCGGAGGCGGCCAACAACGCCGCCTCCAGTGGCGCCTTCGTGCCCCTGCTGACCCTGGGGATCCCGGGCTCGGGCACCACGGCGCTGATGCTGGGGGCACTCATCGCCTACGGTATTCAGCCGGGCCCGCGCCTGTTCATGGAGCACCCGGAGGTGTTCTGGTCGGTGATCATCTCCATGTATCTGGGCAACGTGGTGCTGCTGATCCTCAACCTGCCGCTCATTCCCTATCTGGCCAAGATACTGCAGGTGCCGCGCCCCGTGCTCATTCCCATGGTATTGCTGTTCTCGCTGATCGGGGTCTACCTGGTCTCTTTCAACACCATGGACATCTATGTGATGGTACTGGTAGCGCTGATCGCCATCGGCCTGCGCCTGCTGGACTTCCCCATGGCCCCCATGCTGCTCGGGTTCATTCTGGGGGGCATGCTGGAGGATAACCTGCGCCGGGCCCTGGTGATCAACGACGGCTCACTGAGCTTCCTGTGGGAGCGACCCATTACCCTCGGCTTCACGCTGGTGACTCTGGTGATGCTGCTGTTGCCAGTCTGGCAGTGGTGGCAGGCCCGTCGTGCTCCGGCTGCCAGTCTGCAATCCGATCCGACCTGAACCCAGGGTTTTCATGAAGCAAAAGAGCGCCGAAAGGCGCTCTTTTTATGGGGAAATTCCCATGCTGCCAGCATATCGCGACTGGCAGCTTGGTGCTGGCGCATCCGTGTTAGCGCTTCTGTATTGACTGATAGCGCCGCTCCGGCCGGCCCACAGAGCCATATTCCAGCTCCGGGCTTGCCAGCTGCTGACCCACCAGAAACTCCAGATAGCGGCGCGCCGTGGTACGGCTCACCCCCACCCGGTTGCCTATCTCCTCGGCGCTGGCCCCGACACTGGTCAATGCCGCCAGTACCCGTTGCAGGGTGAGCGCGTCTATTCCCTTGGGCAGGCCACCGGCCGCCACCTGCTGCAGCGGTGTACCGAACAGGGCATCCACCGCCTGCTGATCGATATCGGCAAGGGCCGCCAGGGCGGCGCGGCTCTGGCAATAGTTGTCGAGGGTATCGCGTAGCCGCTCGAACACCACGGGTTTGAGGATAAAGTCCACCACCCCGAGCCGCATCGCCTCCTGCAGGGCGCTCGCCTCCCGCGCAGCAGTGAGCAAGATCACATCCAGGCAGGCCCCCGCCTGGCGCAGTTCGCGCAAGAGGGAAAAGCCTTCACCATCCGGCAGCCACACATCCAGCAGCACCAGATCGGGTTGGAGGATGGCTATCTGCTCTCGGGCATCGAACAGGGTGAGCGCCACCCCCAGCACCTCGAAGCCCGCCAGCCGCTGCACGAAGCGACGGTGGATCTCGGCGATGGCCGGATCATCTTCGACGATCAGGATCTTGATCACTCACACCTCCTTGGGAATGTAACAGACGACGCAACTTCCCTGCGCCGTGGCTTCGATGGTGATGGTCCCCTGCAGGGCATCCAGGGTCTTGCGCACCAGAGAGAGGCCGATGCCGTGACCGGGCTCGACCTTGCTGCTGACGCCGCGCTCGAACAACCTGTCCGCCAGGGCGGGATCTATGCCGCCCGCCCCGTCTTCCACCTCCAGAATGAGATCCTGGCCGAGATCGCTCAACGAGACCCGGATCGGCTGATAAGGCGCGCCGTGGCGACGGGTGGCCTCGAAGGCATTGTCGATGAGATTGCCCAACACTGTCACCAGCTGGGAACCGCTGACACGAAGGGGAATGTCGTGCAGATGAGCCTCCGCGTCGACCTCCAGCACCAACCCCAGCTCATGAGCCCTGTGATACTTGCCAAGCAGCAGCCCTGCCACCTTGGGTTTGGCGATGGCTCCCATCAGGAAGCTGAGCAGGGTCTGCTCGGTAGCGGCCTCCCGCCCGATGAAGGCGAGCGCCTCCTGGGTGGCACCAAGCTCGATCAGGCCGGCAATGGTGCCGAGCTGGTTGTTGTGTTCGTGGGTCTGTACCCGCAGCAAGTCGCTGTAGGCCTGCACCTGGGAGAGCTGAGCACTGAGCTCGGCCAGCTCATCCTTGCGCCGAAAGCTCGACACGGCGCCGATCAACTTGCCGTCCCGCACCAGCGGCAGCCGGTTGACGATGAGCTGCTGACCGTTGAGCACTATCTCTTCATCAAACTGGGGACGGGGATCCTGAATGAGGGAGAGCATGCGGCTCTCCGGCAACAAGCGGGTGATGGGCTGGCCTATGGCCGTCCTTGCCGCCTGCTCGTCGAGGCGCAGCAACCGGATGCCATTGGGGTTGAGGGAGGTGAGCCGCCCCTGTTCATCTATGGTGAGGATCCCTTCACGCACCGTGCGCAGGGTACAATCCAGCTCCGCATAGAGGCGCCCGATCTGCTCGGGCTCGAACCCCAGCAGGGCCCGCTTGTAGCGGCGCGCCAGCCAGGCAGCAGCGGCGCTGTTGAGCAAGACGATAATCAGAGTCATCGCCAGACCAAAGCGCAGAAAACCCTGCAGATCCGCATCAATGTCGCGCACCAGATAACCGACCGACACCACGCCGATGACCTGTTCCATCTCGTCGCGGATCGGTCCCTTGCCGCGCACTGAAACCCCGAGCGATCCCTCCGCCCGGGAGGTGTAAGCCTCCCCTTGCTGGGCTCGCTTGGGATCGTCACCGACCATGGGCTGGCCGATGCGATCCGCATTGGGGTGCACCAGCCGCCGCGCCTCCTTGTCGCCGATGACGATGTAACTGGCGCCAACCTCGGCGCGGATCCGCTCCACCAGCAGGTTGAGCCGGGCGGTATCACCCCGCTTCACCCCGGCGATGATCCCGGGTTCACGAGCCACCAGCCGCGCCACGTCGAGGGCCTGATCCCCCACCTCGCGGTAGCGCTGCTCGGAAACGTAGTAGTAGCTGGCCCCGCTCAGCAGCACCAGTTGCAGCAGACTGACCAGACAGAGCATCAGCAGGAAGCGTCCTTGCAACCCGAGTCTCATGCCTCCTTGTCACCTCGCAACAGGTCGAGCAGCAGGCTGCCGTCGCGCAGGACCTTGTGCACCTGCACCGAGGTGGGCTTGGTGGGATCTTCGTAAAAGTGGGTAGACTCGATTTGCAGCCGTACCAGGTATTCAGCCGGCAACTGGCTGGCCAGAGACTGGTGCAGCATGGGGAACAGCAGCCGATCGGCGCGGGTTATTTCCCCCCCCAGCAGCAGCTTGCCCGGATTGAGCAGGCAGATGAGGTTGGAGAGCACCCGTGAGAGACGACCGGCCGCCTGATGCAATATGTCCTGGCACAGGCTGTTGCCCGCCAGCGCCAGCTCGCACAGCTCGCGGATGGTAACGCTCTCGGGCAGATCATGCTCCTGCATGCGCTCGCGCAGCTCCCGGTATTGCGCCTCCAGTGCCTGATTGGTCACCAGGGTACAGGCGCAGCCAAAGCCACCGCAGTAGCAACGCTGGCCATAGGGCTCGAGCTGCAGGTGGCTGAGATCGCCGAGCAGGGCCGACTCGCTCTCGATGAGCTGGCCATTGACCACCATGCCGACACCTATGTCGTTGTGCACGAACACCAGCACCGCATCGGCGCAGTTTTTGGCGGCCCCCCACTCGCGCTCGGCCTGGATCCAGGTGCGCACGTCGCCACTGACCAGCACGGGTACCTCGAACGCCTGTTGCAGGGTGGGGCCAAGCGGCCAGTTACGCAGATCATAAAAGGGGAAGTGCTTGACCATGCCGGAGTGGCGCTCCACCTGCCCCGGCAGGCACAGTGCAATACAGGCAAGGCGCAGCGCTTTCTTTGGCAGGAAACCCTGGATGGCGCGCACCAGGCTGACCAGCAGGTCGGCACGCTCAGCCTCGCTGAAGGTGTGACGATGACGGGCGAGGGAGCGACCGGCCAGATCGAACAAGGCCATGTCCACATAGCCACGGCCAAGCCGCATGGAGAGAAACTGGAAGCGACGCTCGTTGATGCGCAGCAGGGTCTGACGGCGACCACGGCCCACCGAGCTCTCGCCACAGGTCACCACCAGACCGCCATCGAGCAGTTCACGGGTGATCTTGGTGATGCTGGCCGGAGAGAGGCCGGTCAAACGGGACAGATCGGTACGGGACAGCTCCTTGTGCTCCTCCAGGCTGGCGTAGACCAGACCATAGTTGAGCTGACGGATCAAATCGATACTGCCTTTCACGATCTCATTCATAGGATATGGGTTAACGAAAAGAGCGGATGGTGACAATTTTCCCACATTCTCCGCCAATCCCCAAATTTGCCGTCTGGAAATCACGTCCAGACGGCAAAAATGCGATCAGTAGCGGAATTGGGAGACAAGTTTGCGCAATTTGTCACCCGTGCTGGCCAGGTCGCGGGTGGTACTGTTGGACGCCACAGCCGCATCGGTCAGCTCGCTGACGATCTGCTGTATGGCCACCAGGTTCTTGTTGATCTCCTCGGAGACCGCATGTTGCTCCTCGGCCGCCGTCGCTATCTGTATGTTCATATCATTGATGGTGCTGACCGCCATCACCATGCTGTCGAGTGAGGTGGCGATATGGCTCGCCTCCTGTACCGTCTCCTGGCTGCGCTCCTCGCTGGCCTGCATCACGTCTACCGCCTGTTTGACACCGCTTTGCAACCGCTGCAGCATCTCGTTGATCTCCTTGGTGCTCTGCTGGGTACGGCCCGCCAGGGAGCGCACCTCGTCCGCCACTACCGCAAATCCGCGCCCTTGCTCGCCCGCCCGAGCCGCTTCGATGGCGGCGTTGAGTGCCAGCAGGTTGGTCTGTTCGGCAATGCCGCGAATGACCTCAACCACAGAGCCTATCTTGCCGGTCTCGTGCGCCAGCTGCTCGATAACGCCGGAGGCGGTATGCACCTCGTCCACCAGTCGGTTGATGCTGTTGATGGCGGAATCCACCACCCCACGGGCGGCATCGGATTCGCGCGCCGCGTCGCTGGTAGCAGTGGCTGCGTTGGAGGCGCTGGCCGCCACTTCCTGAGCGGTGGAGCTCATCTCGGTCACGGCGGTGACCACCTGATCCGTCTCCCGGCTGTGGCCGTGCATCTGATGGTCATAGTGCTCGCTCAGGTGGTGCAGCTTCTCCACCGCACTGAAGAGATGATTGCTGGTCTCCCCCACCTGACTCACCACCGACTGGATCCGCTCGACGAAGCGGTTGAAGGCGGTGGCCAGCTGGCCAATCTCGTCATGACTCTGCACCTTGAGGCGCTGGGTCAAATCCCCCTCCCCGTCGGCGATGTCATTGAGGGCCGATACCGCATCCGCCAGCGGTCGGGTGACCCGATTGCCGATCAGCACTGTCACTGCCAGGGTTATTCCCAGGATCACCAGGATCAACAGCACGCTGCTTTGCAAGGAGTTGTGCATGTTGCTCTCACGCTCGGCGCGCAGCGCCGCCAGCTCGTTGTCGATGTCATCGATGTAAAAACCCGTGCCGATGACCCACTGATACTTGTCGAGCACCAGGTTGAAGGAGAGCTTGGGCACATCCCGCCCGATGGAGGGCTTGGCGGTCCAGTACTCGGAGAAGCCATCCCCCTGGCGCGCCGCCTTGATGATCTCCTGGATCAAAAGCTTGCCCTTGGCATCCTTGTCCTGCCAGCGGTTTTGACCCTCCATCTCGGGGCGGGTCGGCAGCAATACGGTATTGCCCTGAAAGTCATAGATGAAAAAATAGCCATCGCTGCTATAGCGCAATGGTCGCAGGATCTCGGTGACCTGCTTGCGCGCTTCCGGGGAGTCTGGCTGGTTATAGATCCTGTTGACGGCAGTCTTGGCGAGCATCAGGTAGCTGCTGAGCAATGCCTTGCGATCCTGGATCGCATTCTCCCGCGCCACCACCAGATCGGCTTCCAAATCACTCTTGAACATCATGTAGTTGCTGAGGTTGACCACCAGAGCCATCAGGAGCACGGGGATCGCTCCCAGCAACAAAATTTTCTGCTTTAGCGTCATCTTTCACATCCTTACAGCTGTCTTTATTGGTGTTTCGTTCCTACCTAGCCAGTATAGGGCGCTGGTCGGCAGGGACCCGCTTTCGCTACAATCCCCGCACCTCCTCTATCGACCCTGATGGGCTGACATATGAAAAAATGTCCTTGCGGTTCAACTCTTTCTTTCGAACTGTGCTGTGGATCACTGCACCAGGGGGCCGAGGCGCAGACCCCGGAGCAGCTGATGCGCTCCCGTTACAGCGCCTTCGTGCTGGGACTGGGCGACTATCTGGTGCACAGCTGGCACCCTGATCATCTGGGGGGATTGACGGCTGATCAACTCTCCCACACCGACACCCGCTGGGACGGGCTGGAGATCCTCGCCGCCCAAGGCGGCCCTTCGGACAAAACCGGCGTGGTGGAGTTCAAAGCCTGGTTCAAGGAGGGGGATGAGCGCCACTGTCTGCATGAGCGTTCCCGCTTCGTGCGCCATCAGGGACGCTGGGTCTACACAGATGGCGAGCAGGATCCGGCACCACTGCAGGCTGGTCGCAACGACCCTTGCCCCTGTGGCAGCGGCAAGAAGTTCAAGAAATGCTGCGGTTGAGTGGCGGCTAACTCATGCAGAGGGGGCCCTGGTGGCCCCTTCTCTTTTAATACGGGAGTGTGACAAGAATCACGATTTGCTCATTATTTCGCACCAGAATGAGCGTTTACGAGCATTAATTTGGCCCATATCAAACATTTTCGGCCCGAGAGGCGCCACACTGGCGTCATCTGGAAGAGATGAGACGGTCAAGAATGAAAAGAATAACCACACAAGTCGTCATCATAGGGGGTGGCGCCACCGGAGCCGGCATCATGCGCGATTGCGCACTGCGCGGCATCGACTGCATCCTGCTGGAACGGGATGACATCGCCGCCGGCACCACCGGCCGCAACCACGGCCTGCTCCACTCGGGTGCCCGCTACGCGGTGACGGATCCGGAATCCGCCCGCGAGTGCATTCAGGAGAACCGCATCCTCAAGCGGATCGCCAGCCATTGCGTCGAGGAGACGGGCGGTCTCTTCGTCACCCTGCCGGAAGATGACATCAATTTTCAAAATACCTTCATGAATGCCTGCGCTCTGGCGGGCATTGATGCACGCCAGATGGATCCGTCTGATGCGCTGCGCCTCGAGCCCAACGTTAATCCGGCGCTGATCGGCGCCATTCAAGTGCCGGACGGCACTGTCGATCCCTTCCGCCTCGCCGCCGCCAACGTGCTGGATGCCAAAGAACACGGCGCGCGCATCTTCACCCACAGCAAGGTGCTGGGGCTGATCCGCACCCAGGATCGGGTCCATGGCGTCAAGGCCATCAACACCCGCACTGGCGAGGCGTTCGAGGTGGAGTGTCAGGAGGTGATCAATGCCGCCGGGATCTGGGGCCAGCAGATCTGCGAGTACGCCGATCTCGGCATCCGCATGTTCCCGGCCAAGGGTTCGCTGCTCATCATGGATTACCGCATCAACCAGATGGTGCTCAACCGCGCCCGCAAACCGGCGGATGCGGACATTCTGGTGCCGGGCGATACCATCTCCCTCATCGGTACCACCTCCAGCCGCATCGACTACCACAAGATTGACCAGCTCACCGTGGATCCTGAGGAGGTGGAAGTGCTGCTGCGCGAGGGGATTAAACTTGCCCCCATCATGGCGCGCACCCGTCTGCTGCGCGCCTACGCCGGGGTTCGCCCCCTGGTGGCGGTGGATGGCGACGAGACCGGCCGCAACATCAGCCGCGGCATAGTCCTGCTCGATCACAGCGATCGCGACGGCCTCAAGGGCTTCAACACCATCACCGGCGGCAAGCTGATGACCTATCGGCTGATGGCCGAGTGGGCCACCGACCTCATCGCCAAGAAGCTAGGCAACACCAAGCCGTGCCGCACTGCCGAACTCAGCCTGCCCGGCTCACGGGATCCGGAGAAGGTTTCCGCACCCGGTCTGTCGGTGCCGGTCGAAGGCTCCGCCCAATACCGCCACGGCGAGCGGGTCATCGCCTTCTTCCGTGACAATCCCAAGGCCAATGCCCTCATCTGCGAGTGCGAAATGGTCACCGCGGGCGAAATCGAATATGCCCTGCGCGAGCTGGACGTGGACAACCTCATCGACCTGCGCCGCCGCACCCGTCTGGGCATGGGCCCCTGTCAGGGTGAACTGTGCGCCTATCGCGCCGCCGGCCTGATGCAGGAGTATGGCAAGGCCGATGGCCGTCAGGCCTGCGTCATGCTGCGCCAGTTCCTGGAAGAGCGTTACAAGGGCACCCGCCCTGTGCTGTGGGGCGATGCCCTGCGTGAAGCCGAGTTTACCTACTGGATCTACGAAGGACTGTTTGGTCTGGGAGAGTGGACGGCGCCCCATCTGGTGGCCGAGCCCCCCTTTCCTCTCGACCCCCTGACCAAGACAGAAGACCACAGCCAGGCCCCATTGGCTCAAGGAGTGCAGTCATGAAATTTGACAGTATCGTGATAGGTGGCGGCATGGCGGGCCTCTCGGCGGCGCTGCGCCTCGCCGAAGCGGGTCAGAAGACGCTGCTGATGGCCTCTGGCCAGAGTGCCTTGCACTTCTCCTCAGGCTCCATCGATCTGCTGGAGAGCGAGGGCGATCCCCGCACCGCCCTGCCCGCCTTCATGGCCGAGCATCCGGATCACCCTTACAGCAAAGTAGGCCTGACCAACATAGAGGCAAGCCTCGCCGATCTGCAGCGCCACTGCCACGAGCAGGGGCTGCCCCTGTTTCGCCAGGAGACCAACCACCAGCGGCTGACCCCCATAGGCACCCTGAAATCCACCTGGCTGTCGCCCCACACCTGCGCCTGCCTGACAGATGCACCGGCCCCTGATGCCATCTTGCTCGCTACCCTGGAAGGGTTTCGCGACTTTCACCCGGCGCTCGCGGCCGCCAACCTGGCGACCCATCCACGCTTCGCCCACTGCCACATCATGACGGGCGAAATTCGCCTGCCCCAGCTTGCCGAATTCAGCCGCAATCCCCACGAGTTTCGCTCTGCTGACATAGCCCGCCTGTTTGACAAACAAAATTGCGACCAGCCCGATCTGCTGGCAGATCTGGCTCGCGAGATCTGCCGCATGGTGCACGAGAGCAGCGATCCCGGTTGCCGCCATGTTGTATTGCCCGCCTGCCTGTCGCTGGGGCTGGTCGGCCCCCGTCTGGCGGAGCTGGAAAAACGCACCGGCTGCACCATCAAGGAGGTGGCGACCATGCCGCCATCACTCATCGGCATGCGGATGCAAGAGGCCCTCAAGCGCCGCTTCCTGGCCCTTGGCGGCACCTTCCTCACCAGCGAACGGGTGCTGGGCGCCCGCTATGAGGGGGACAGTGTCATAGGCGTACACAGCCAGAATGGCGATGACCAACTGTTCGAGGCGGACAACTTCGTGCTCGCCTCCGGCAGCTTCTTCAGTCGCGGCCTCGAATCCCGGCTGCGTGGCATTCGCGAGCCTATCTTCAATGCCGATGTGCTGAGTCTGGAGGAGCGTGACGCCTGGGCCGGTCGCCGCCTGTTCGACCACCACCCCTTCATGGGCTTCGGGGTCAAGACGGATGACACGCTGCGGGTAATGCGCGGCGGCAAGCCGCTCACCAACCTCTATGGTGCTGGCAGTGTATTGGCCCATTACGACCCCATTAAAGAGGGCTCCGGCTCCGGTGTCGCCGTTGCCACCGGCTGGCAGGCCGCCTGCCATATTCTGGCAGGGGTGTGAGATGCCAACCCTGCATTTCCTGACTGCGGGCCGTTCGCTGCCCGCTCGACAACCCCATTGCCGCGTCCCTTGCGCTTTCAATCCGGCCCGGGAGGAGTAAATCATGCTACTGGATCACGCCAACCAAACTTTCGATCAGTGCATCAAATGCACCGTCTGCACCGCCTACTGCCCGGTGGCCAAGGCCAATCCCGCCTACCCCGGCCCGAAACAGGCGGGCCCGGATGGGGAGCGGCTGCGCATCAAGAGCCCTGAGCTGTTCGACAGCGCCCTCAAGTACTGCACCAACTGCAAGCGCTGTGAAGTGGCCTGCCCGAGCGGGGTGCGCATCGGCGACATCATCGCCAAGGCCAAACACAAGTACAGCGGCTTCAAACCCGGGATCCGCGAATTCGTGCTCTCCCACACCGATCTGATGGGCGGCATGTCCACCCTGATGGCGCCCGTGGTCAACTTCACCACCGGGCTCAAGCCCATGAAGCTGGTACTGGACAAGGCGCTGGGCGTCTCCTCCCACCGTGACCTGCCCAAGTATTCGCAAGGCACCTTCCGCGGCTGGTACAAGAAGCAGAAAGCCAGCCAGGCCCAATATGAGCGCCAGATAGCCTATTTCCACGGCTGCTACGTCAACTACAACCACCCGCAGCTTGGCAAGGAGCTGGTGCAAGTGCTCAACGCCATGAACATAGGCATGCAACTGCTGGAGCGGGAGAAGTGCTGCGGTGTGCCGCTGATTGCCAACGGCTTCATGGACAAGGCCAAGCAGCAGGCGGCCTTCAACATCAAGCAGCTGGAGAACACTCTGCTCGGCAACGAGATGCCGCTCTTGGCCACCTCCTCCACCTGCGGCTTCACCCTGCGCGATGAATACCCCCACCTGCTGGAGCAGGACAACCACAAGGTGCGCGATCGCATCTCGCTGGTGACCCGCTTCCTGTGGAACGAGTTCTACAAGGGCAACAAACCGGCCATGAAGCCGCTGGACCTGCACATCGCCTACCATACCCCTTGCCACATGGAGAAGATGGGCGGCGTCATCTATACACTCGAATTGCTGCGCGCCATTCCCGGGGTCAAGGTGACAGTACTGGAGTCCCAGTGCTGCGGCATCGCCGGCACCTACGGCTTCAAGTCGGAGAACTACGAGACCAGCCAGGCCATAGGTGAAGGGTTATTTGATCAGATAAACCGCCTCAAGCCTGATCTGGTCATCACCGACTGTGAGACCTGCAAGTGGCAGATCGAGATGAGCACGGCGTTTCGCTGCGAACACCCCATCCACCTTCTGGCTCAGGCGCTGGCATAAGGGACCACAGTGACAGATGGATATAGAGATGAGCACTCCGATTTCCGCTGTGCACACCTCATCCATCTGCTGGCCCAGGCACTGGTCTGATAACACAATCGCCCGCGAATGGATAAACTAAAGAGCCGGCAATCGCCGGCTCTACCTTTACTTGTTTGCATGTTCAGCGCATCAAGGGTGCTGGATGATCAAACTCTGGTTATCAAGCATGGACTGCAAGATATCGTGGGATGAGCTACTGGCAACATGCCAGCTGCTCAAGTCCACGTCCTTCAGGGTGATCTGCTGAGTCACCTGGCCATCCCCCGCCGGTGATACCGAGAGACTCACGTCGCTCAGCCCGCTGCTGCCGGTGGCCACACTGGCGGAGAGGTGATTGAGCAAGCCATCCACGCTGTTGTCGGTCACCCCGTGCAACATGTCAGTCAGATCGATCTTGTCCCCCTCTTCCGGGCGAAAGTCGGTAATGGTATCCATGGCAGGCAACGCCGCCGTCCCCTCATCACCACTTCCCCACACGAAGAGATCGCTGCCGGCACCGCCAGTCAGAATGTCGTTGCCTTGGCCCCCCCTGAGCACGTCATCCCCCTGGCCAGCCAGGAGCCGATCATCTCCACCGGAACCAAACAGCCAGTCACTCTGATCCGAGCCCTGCAGGTCATGGCCGCTCTGGCTGTGGACGATGACCGTATCGGACGGGGAACTGATGATAGCGCCACCCACACTGGACTCTGCACTCAGGGTCAGGGCGTGATCTCCCACCGGCAGATCCTTGAGATAGATCGGCACGGATTGATCCATCGGCAGTAGCCAGTCACCGTTGCTGTCAGCATGACCCACGCTCTGGCCATGCTCGTCCACCACCTGGCCGCCGCCCAGGTTGTGGATGCGAACGGAGAGCTCACCCGGCGCGGGGTTGACCACGCTGGCGCTCAGGTTGAGCGGTACCCAGGCCCCCTGCAGGGCGTGGATCTCATGGGCCCCCAGATTAAGGCGCGGATCGTCCGCCTCGGCGGTCACAGTAATGCCGATCTGGGCACTGTCGGTCAGCGCCCCACCCGACCCCGTGTTGCCCTGATCCGAGGTAGTGATGGTGAGATTGTCATCGCCCCAGAAATCCTTGGCTGGTTCATAGTGCAGCTGGCTGGCAAGCAGGTTATTGATATCGACAAGAGAACCCACCAGGGTGATCTCGCCGGTACCTGCACCCTGCACTCCCACGGCGCCGCTAGCACCCAGCAGGGTGAGCACACCGTGCTCGACCTGCAGCACCATGGACATGGGGGCAGTGCCTGCATCCACGTCCTTCACACTGATACCGGAAAGCGACAGCGAACCATCCTCTTTCACCGTCATGCTGCCCGGCACCTGATTGATCGGCGCGTCGTTGACCGGCTGCACTTCAATCGCCACCACATCGGTATCGCCAAGCGCACCGCCGCTGCCGGTATTGCCAAGATCATTGGTCACCATGGTGAGCTGATCCTGACCATTGAAGTCCTGCTTACCCTGATAAGTCACCCCCCCGGACAGCAGCGCATTGATGGCATCAAGCGACCCGCTAAGCACCAGCGTACCGGACCCGTTTCCGCTCACGGTCACCCCGCTGCCCGTAGCCAGATTGAGGGTACCGTGCTCGACCGAGAGGCGTACCTCAATGGGGCTGCTGCCCGCATCCACATCTTTCACCTGTAAACCGTTAATGGTATACGGCGTGTCCTCCTCGGCCACCAGCGCTGCCGCAGGCAGCACGTTGACAGGCGCATCGTTGACCGGGCTCAGATCCACATGGATGGTGCTATTGACCTCGGGACCAAGGGCGCCGTTGTCGAGACTCTGGGCCGTCACCTTGAGATCCAGCGTCCCGTTGGTGTCATTGGTCACCAGTTCAACAGCACCCAGCTTGCCGCCATCCGTGGTCACCTGCCAACGCCCCCCTCCCAGATCAACCACAGTGCCAGCAACGCCGTTTGGCAAGCGGATCTGGGCACCATCAGGTACCCCTTCGATAGTGACCCGCACCTGCTCCGGGCCATTCTCATGGACATTAGCGGCAGTGCCGCCGGTTACCTGGGTATCGTGGGTCTCTAGCCCCAGATCCAGGGTGATCACATCCCCTTCGGTGCCACTCGCCTTGTCCTGAATGTCGGCGATGATGACATCCCCCACCGGATTGACGGTGACGGTGAAGCTGCCGCTGGTCTCGAGCGGAATAGAGAGCCCCTTGTCCAGGGTAAAGGCGCTCAAGGAGAGATCCACGCTACCGCTGAAATCCGCTGGCGGGATCAGGGTCAGTTTGGAGAAGTCAGTCCCCACCGGGATCTGCCAGATGCCGCCGCCATTGTTGACCGCTGGAGCCGACAGCGTGAAGCCATCCGGTACCCCCTTGATCTGCAGCGCGACTATCTGTTCCGAGCCATCGTTGTCGACAAGGGCCGCGCCAAATCCGGCGAGGTTGACCGTGCCATCCTCATTGCCTGCCACATTGTGTACCGTGAGCGTGGCCGGGTCGTTGACCTGCTTGACCTCAAATTCCACATGCCCGTTCCAGCTGCCTTGCGCCGTGCCCGTGGTGGCGGTATCCAGAATATCGACCTTGATATCCAGCGGTACCTTGCCGCTAAAGTGCTCTTTTGGCACAAACATCAGATCCTTGAGCGCCGCCATATCGCTCACCACCAGCGTGGTCAGTGGCTGGTTGCCCATCAGGAAATAGCCAAACTTGGGATCGACGGTAATGGTCACCGTCTCCACAGTCTCGAGACCGCCATCCGCAATGCTCGGGCTGATATCGGCCAGTTTGACCGAGAGGTTGAGGTGAGTCACTGTGTCTTCAACGTTACTCGGCTGACCGTTCACGTCCCTCACCTGCAGCGTCAGCTCAGGGTGACCATCCTGGCCGCCGTTGATATCCACTTCGGGGGTGATGGAAAGAGTGACTTGCTTCTCGACTGTCTTGGTATCACCGCTCACCGTATCGGTGTTGACCAACCGCACATTGAAATGCAGGTTGTTGCCAGCATAATCCTCCGGCAGGGTCAGAGTCAGCCTGTCAAGGTCACTGAGGCCGCCCGGCAGCTTGATCAGATACTCGTTATTGACGAAGTCGAAGGTCAGCCCCTCTACATTCACCCCGGCTGGCAGACCGGTGATAACGATACTGAGTTCATCATCGCCCATATCCGCAGCGCCAAGGGTAACCATGTTCTTAAACTGGGCACCAACGTTGACTCCGTGATCTTCTACGCCGGTTATAGGGGCTCTGTTGTCAACATCGACGGTTGCTGCAACCTGATTTGACTCAATTTTATCTTTAAACTCAGCAGTGGCCGTCAGCTTACGATAAGCCGGCATACTGACATCATGTTCATTGTTATCGCCAAGATCGATCACTTGGGCACTCACCTTGAAGGTGACTGTACCACCAGGATAACCTCCAGGAGCGTGTAAAGAATAATGGCCAAGCGAGCTACTCGGTACAGTCCAGTTGCCCAGACCATCGTTAATCCCCCCCACCACCACGAAACCGGGAGGCAACTCGCTTATCACCAGGTAGTTGATGGTCTCACTGCTGCTAAGATCCAGATCCTCAAAAACAAAGATACCGTTGAGCGGAATGTCATCTCCATCAGGACTGACCAGAGCCCCCCCGACTTGTACCAGATTGCCATCGAGTTCCACCACCGCCTGGATATCGACGTGCAGTTGCCCATCAATCACTTTGTTAGCCACCACACTGGAATCCACATCATACTGGGTCACGGTGACATGGCTTTGAATCGTAATATCCCTGTCACTATCTTCCGGCGCTTTCACCAACAGCTGCCCACCCTTGAGCAGGCTGTCGAGTTGAGCGGAGGTCAACGAGACATTGCCCCCACTGATGGCGATCTGGGTATCAACGCCACCTGCACGCAACCAGATTTGGTATCCATCTGCCACGCCCGATAGCGTCAGACCAGTCACCTGTTCGGCCTCATCGGTCAACACCGGATGCCAGTCGAGCGCAACGAACTGATCTTCAAGACCATGGCTGGTCTTGCTGTAGTGGGTCGCATCGATCTCCGGTTCAACCTTGATGTGCAGGGGCACCTCGAAGCTCTTGTGATCGCCATCGCTCTCGGTCACCACGACCTTGGCAATCAGATGCAGATCAGCGGTGCTATTGGGTGGCGGCTGGATCTGCAGATTGCCCAGATCCGACACATTGACCTGATACGTCGGTTTACCACTGGCATCGAGTCCGGCAAAGGTGAGGGTCAACTCATTGCCACTGGCATCGAACACCCGGGCTCCGTCTGGCAAACCACCCAACACCATGTTGAGACTTTCCGAGTGATCGAGAGGGGTCTCTACCCACTCACCGGATGCCAGTTTGAAGTTGAGCGGCGCCTTGCCATCTTCGGCCACCGTGATGGCGTACCCTGCGCCTTCAGACGCCCAACCTGTGCCGCCCAACTCGACGTGGGGTTTATCCACGACCCCAACCAAATCCACATGGATGGTCTGGGCGCCGGTCTCCTTCTCGTTGACCACTGTATGGATCTGGCCATTGGCATCGGTCAGCGTTGCGGTGTCTTTCACCACTCCCTTGATGGTGAGATCGAAATCGACGTTGCTGTTTTTCGGTGGTTCAAGCTTGAGCTCGCGAATGCGGTCATAGGGCACCTCGTAGTAGCCCGCCGCATTCTGACCCACCGCTACACCGCCAAGCAGCAAGGTTGCCCCGGCAGGCAAGCCGCTGATGCGGACAAACATCTGCTCGGAGCCATCGAGTTTGTCACCCAGCTGAGCCAGGGAGATCTTGCTACCCAAATCGAGCAAGATGTCTTCCTTGCCCTGAATATCACGAATGGTCAGCTTGGCATCATCCGCCTGCGGATTGACATTGATCACCACCGCCAACGGATCGCCGAGGGCTGTCACCTTGTCGGTCACCACAGGGGTATTCTCTGTGCTCACCGGTGTCACCACCAGCTTGATGTCACCGCTGTAGTCCTTACCGGGCACCACAATTATCTTGTTGATGTCGCCGCCAGCAACGGTGTAGAGGCCGTTTGCCCCCGGGGTGAGCACCTTGCCATTCAGGGTCAGGCTGCCCTGGCCCAACTCCCACTTGATCTGGTAGCTCAGGGTTTCGGAGCCATCGGTGTCGGTGAGCGCGGCCTTCACATTTAGAGCGATGCCGGTGCTGTCCTCATTGGTGCTGTAGTGCTGATTCGTGCTCGCCCCATCCCAGAGCGGCTTGTCGGCAATGCCCTCTACCGTAATGTCCAGATTGCCGGTCAACACCGGGGGCTTGTTCCCCTCGGTGACGCCCACCTGTAATTGCACCGGGAAGCGCAGCGCGCTGCCCCCGTTGTTGTAGCTCGAGTAGTCATGATTTGGTACGAAGGTGACACCGGTCAGCTGGAACCTGTCATTGGTATTGGCCACCGCCACCATGGCCTCTGGCGGCACCTGATACCAGGTCTTGCCACCCTGGGTAATGGTGGTGAGTGCGATGCCGTTGAAGTAGAAGATGCCCTGGGCATTGGCCGGTGCCTGGATAAGCAACTGCTCCACATGCTCGCCCCGATCGAAGTCGCCTATATCCAGGTTCATGGTGATGGGGATCCCCTGGCCGGGATTGGTCGCCCCCGTATCCTCTTGGCCGGTGGCCGCGCTCACGGTGAGCTTGCCTGCCTCATCCTGGATGGTCAGGGTCAGGACCCCATCATCATTATCTCGGTCCCCGTCCACCAGATGAAATTCAATCTGCTGCACCAGCGTGGTGTTGCTGTGATCGATGCCCGATTTGGCGGTAAAGCTGTAGGTACCCTCGGCATTGATCACCAGAGTGCCGATGACTTGCCCTGTGCCGTCAGCCACCGCGATGGTAGTGTTGCCGCTAGCTGCGATGGGGTGTTCGGTACCATTGATGGTCACCGATTTCACCACCGCATCGTCCGCCCCCTCGCTGGCGGTGGCCAGCAGATCGCCGGTCACTTTCGCACCTTCATTCAGGGTCTTGCTCGCATCCACGGCCACGGGCACATCATCCTGCACGCTCACATGGCCAATCACTTCGGCGCTGAGGTCTCCGTCACTGTCTCGCGCCTGTAACGGCAGCTGGATATCCAGCAGATCCTTGCCCTGGACGCTGTGATCCAGATTGCCGGAGAGCTCGAAGGTATAACGGCCGGAGACATCCAACGTCAGCTTGAAGATAACCTTGCCCGCGCTGTCCTTGCCAAGATACACGCCCGGCTGGCTATCGGCGCCGATGGTGACCGCCTTGCCCCCCGACGTGAGGCTGTTGAGGGCGTTGAAACGTGCCACATCCAGTTGCAGAGAGACCACCCGGTCGCTCCCGGCGGCAATCGTCACCTGGCCGACGGCGACTTCGCCCATGCCTGACGGGCTGGTCCCCCCATGCTGGCCACCGCCACCATTGAGATCCGACTCCTTGACGGTCCCCCCCTCGACGTTGGTGATCACAGGATTGGCCGCATCAGAAATCACCGCAGTGGTGTTGCCGGTGGTCACACTGCCATCGCTATCAGTGACCTTGACTGGCAAAGTCAGTTCCAACTTGTTGTCGGCACCGTGATCCAGATTGGTATGCACCGTCACCTGATAGCCGATCTCCGCACTGGTGTGAGCGGCTATGCTGGCGGGGACGGTGGGGATGGACACAGTCATCACTACCAGACCGCCGCTGGTCACCGCCTGGAAGGTATGGCCATCCGTGCCCACCGCTTTCCAGCTCAAGCTCTCGCCATTGTGGGTAATGGGCTTGCCACTGGCATCCATGACCTGACCGGAGAGGGCCAACCGCACATCGACCACGGGGTCTGAGTCGGCCTGGATGGTGATCTTGCCGCTCGCCTGCTGGTCATCGGTGGCCAAGTTGGCGCCATCGAAACGCCCTTCGCCAAGCGTCACGCCGGTCAGGGTGAGGGTCGGTTTCTCCCCTTCCCCAATCGTGATATTGAGGGTGCCGCTGGTGCTGTCGTTGTTGCCGTCTGCCTTGTCGTAGTCGTTGACGATCACCTTGATGGGCAGCTCGGTCACGGCGTTGCCACCCTGATGAAGCCCCTGATAGAGGGTCACCTGATAGTCAAACCCGTTCTTGCCCGCCTGATCGAGGCTGCCAGTCAGCTTGACCTCGAACACCTCGACCCGCTGGCCATCCACCATCACATAACCTTTGAGCAACTGACTGCCGGGGATGGCGGGATCCCCATCAACCAGCTCGTATTTAACGCTCTGGCCGAGAGCAGTGAGAACCGGTTGCTGGTTGGCATCAGCAAAGGCCACTTCGGCCACCCGATCCGACCCGGCTTGCACATCGAAGTGGCCGGTTTGGCTCAGGCTGTTACTGCCGGTGAGGTCCCCCTCATCCAGCGTCACGTCAGTGCCAGCGATAAAGCTCGGCGCCTTGCCATCCACAATGGTGAGCGGCAGCGTGGTGCCGACGCTATCGCCATCCTGGTCAGCAAGGGTAACTGCCAGCGGCAGCTTGAGGGATTCGCTCCCCTTGTGGTCCAGCTCGCCACTCAGGGTCACCTTGGCGGTGACGCTCCAGTTGCCGTTGTTGTCGACCAGACTCAGCTCGGCGCGCAGCACCACCTGTCCACCGGCGGTCCCGACCAACTGACCGTTGGCATCGAGGGAGAAGGTGACCGGATTGCCGTGGCTGGTCAACCCGCTCAGGGTGCCCTGAATAGCGGTGATATCAAAACCAAGGGAGCTGAGGTCGAGGGCATCGCTACCGTGCGCCACCGAAAAACTCATGGTGCTGACGGCGGCCGCCTCACCTTGCGCCGTCTCGGTGATAGTGGTGCCAGTCACGGCAGAGATTGTCGGGTTGGCGCCATCGCCCACCGCGACTGTAAGGGTGGAGGAGACCTTGTCGCCATCACTGTCGAGCAGGGAAAAGTCCGCTTGCAGCGAGCTATTTGCACTGCCCTGATCAAGCTGCTGATGGAAGGTGACGCTGTATTTGCCGTCATCACCGAGGGTCAACTCAAACACCAGCTTGCCATCGGGGGTATGCCCCTCGATACGGTGATCGGCCACCGTGATGGCAACGGCCTGCTTGCCCGAGGTGAACCCTTGCAGCCCCGGCTGATTGGCATCGAAGGTGATGCTGGCCAACGGATCGCTGCCTACCGTGATGGCCAGATCGCCAGACAGGCTCTGCCCCAGCTGCCAGTCGCTATCTTCGCTCAAGGTGACCGAAACCGGATTCACTTGCGGCAAAACACCGTCGGTAATGGTGATATTGAGGGTGCCGAGGTTGCTCTTGTCCCCGTCAACGTCGCTGCCTTGTACCTTCAAACCGAGGTTGAGGCGATCGGTCGCCACCGGCTCGTCAAACACGCCGGTCAGAGAAACGCTGTATTTGCCATCCAGCTCGATGGTGACGGTGAGGATAGCCTTGCCCTGCCAATCCTTGACGATCAGCTGGTTGTCATTGACCTCGACACTGGTGGCCTTGCCCTGACTGGTCAGCCCGGCCAACGCCGGTTGGTTCGCATCAAAGTTGAGGGAAACCAGACGATCGCTGCCCACCGTCACCGGCAGCTGACCATCAATGCTCTGGTTACCCCCCTCTTGCAGGGCAATACCCTTGTCGATGCCCAATGCAGGATCACTGCCATCATTGACGGTCAGCGTCAGGTTGGCACTGGTGCTATCGCCGTCGATCTCGTTGGCGCTCACCTGCAAACCGAGGGAGAGGCTGTCACGGCCCTGATGATCCAGCGGCCCGGTGAGGGTGACGACCACCCGACCGCCCACATCGCTGCCCTGCTGCTCAGCCTTCAGCTCGGCGCGCAGCACCTCTACCCGTTTGCCACTGCCATCCAGGTAGTAACCCAACAGGGTGCGATCACCGGCAAATTCGAACGTCAGCGGATGGCCATCACTCCCCAGCCCGGCACCGTTTAGGGTGGCCAGGGTCTGGCTCTGGTTACTGAACACCAGCGAATCCACCAGCAGGGGATCGGCGGTGTGTTTGACCACAAAGCTGCTCTCGCCCACCACGGCGGCGCCGTTGGTAAAGGCATCTTCGGTCAGGGGAATGGCCGGGATGTCGAAGCTGGGCGGATTGCTGTCCACCAGAGTGAGCACCAACGGCGCCTTCACCAGATCGCCGTCGCTATCGCGATATTCGAGGTTGAACGGCAGGCGCAACGTGTCCTGACCGTGATCCAGACTCTGACTCCAGACGATGCGGTAGCTGCCGTCATTGTTGAGGGTCAGGGTGAAGACGGTCGAACCACCGGCGGTGGCGGTCAGGGTCTGACCATTGATGGTGTAGCCGAGAGGCACACCGTGGCTGACAAACCCCAGCCCTTCCAGCGCACTCTGGTCGGCAGCAAACTGAACTTGCAGATTGCCATCCTGACCGGCACCGGTATTGAGACTGCCGGTCGCGGTCACCGGGCCATCGGCCAAACCTGCTTCGGAGAGTGTCAGGGTCTCGCTCTGACCGATCAGCGGTGCGCCATCGCTTGCGCTGTTGCCCACCAAATCGGTGACGCTGGCGCGCACTTCAAAGGATTGATTGATGCCGGAGAGATCAAGGCCGCTCACCTGCCAGCGACCATCGGCCCCTACCAGCGCCGAGGTAGTCAGCAGCGGCTGGCCATTGCTGTCGACCAGGGTGATGGTGACATTCTGACCCGCTTCCACATTGCTGCTGGAACCGCTCAGGGTGGCGCTGTTATTGCCAAACAGGGCGGCGGTATCGAGATCATCGATGTCGATGAAGGCCTGGGTATCGACATTGATAACAAGGGTATCGCTGGCGCGGTTGCCGGCAATATCCACTGAATTGACCTGAAACTGGTACTGGCCATCGGCCAGGGTCTGCGGCAACTGATATTGCCAGTTACCGGCGGTATCCACCGTCAGGACTGTGAGCACGCTGCCGCCAAGGCTCAGGGTCACGGTGGCGCCGGGCTCCCCCTTGCCTTGCAGCAGCGGGGTATTGTCGCGGGTCAGATCATCGGTCTGACTGGCACCGCTGTCGCTCTCATCGGCGAGATCCAGAGTAATGGTGGTGATGGTATCGAGCAGGGTCTGGCCGGTGTCGTTGGCATTGTTGCCCGCCTGATCCTGGGTATTGGCCACAATCTGCAGCGGGCCATCCACCAGCTTGCCGGTGACATCGCCAAAGTTGGCCTCCCAGACCAAGCCAGGCAGCACCACGGTCGTTACTGTCAGTGAATTTCCCGCCTGGTCGATAAGGGTGACGGTGACCGGCTGGCCCACCTCCACATCGAACACAGTGCCGCGGATGATGACGCCCGCCGCTTCATCGGCATTGATGATGTTGTCGCTGGTCTGGGGGTCGGTGATGGTGATAGCGGCAAAGAGGTCGCGCTCTTCGGAAAACAGCAGCTCATCGCCCGCAGGTTGAGCTGTGTGATAGGTGTCGAAACCAGCCTCGGCCAGGGTAGCGTCATTGGTACGATCGACCACAACGAATCCGCCCGAGCTGGAACCGGCGACACCGCCGATATTACCTGCAGCCGCGGCAGCATTGCCCGCCGCGGTCTCCTGGAATTGAGCTGTCGGGTCTATCCCCTGGCGGATAGCCTCTTGCAACGAGGCCAGCTCCGGATCGGCCAGTTGCCCATCACCAGCGGGAGTGGCAGGCTCAGGTTTGGCGGCAACCGCTTGCTCACCAGCCGTATCACTGCCCGGCTCGGCTAGTTGAAAATGGCCCCCTTGGGCGGTTTGGAGGCGGTCCCCCGGCTGCAACACCATCCCCACCTTTGCGCGTATGACAGATCCATCTGCATTGATGACAAACACGGAGCCCTCGAGTTGGGTGATCACCTTGGACGTTTCAATTTGCAACTCAGCCATACAGCCTCCAGTACCATTTTACGCACTGATATCAGTATCAACCGGATACTCATTTGTTCAATAATCATACCGCACCCGGCAGCTTGGGTCTTTTCGCTATTTTCGACAACAAAAGCGATTAAATGGCCTTAACTGACAACTTTGTGCATCAGGCAAGGGTTCTTAAACAAAACAAGATTTGAATGGCCCCGCCTCCACCCCTCTAGTAACAGGCTTATTCGCTCGCATGTGAGCATTTCGGTCGCGTGGCGAGAAATTTGCCCAGCACCTCGATGAACTGACGACTGCTGGCGCGTCACATGGTTCGCACTCAACATGCCGAAATTGCATATTTAGTCAAAAAAAACACATTCGAAATGGCGTTGCAATCCGCGTTGTGGCAATGGCAAACGGGATTGGCAGCAACATGGCTCGTTCATGACGGTATCTGTCCCCCCTTACATCGGATGTTCTGCGGTGAACAAAGAGTTGAGTTTTCATAAAATTTAATCGAGATCTCATTTCAACGATCAATCCGGTGCACCAATTGATCTGGCACAACTCTCCTGCTGATAAATCATCATTAAATTTACCTATTTGATAGGGTAAGCCTCTAGAAATCACATATTGCGCGGTTTTATTCATCGCCAACCACACGTCTGCCCACCCCGCCCAATGGGGATGAAATCCACGCAACAAGATGGAAAGGGTCAGACCAAGACATTTATCTGGGAGTGATAAACGTGGGTTCACAACACAGGCATACCCAACTGGGCTTCGCTGCCCTGCTGCTAACCAGCTGGCTTGGCGCCAGCGGCTTTGCACAGGCTGATGAGGCAACCACCAAGGGCAAGATAGAGGCGCGCAGTGAGCTGTTCGCCAAGGATCACACCGATCAGTTCACCAGCTGGCAGGCCACCCGCGAGAGCGAGACGCGCACCGATGCGCTGGCAGAAGATCCCAATATGATCGTGCTGTGGGGCGGTTACCCCTTTGCCAAGGATTACAACAAGCCACGCGGCCACTTTTATGCCCTGACCGATGTGCGGGAAACCCTGCGCACCGGCGCCCCGAAAACTGCCGAAGATGGCCCGCTGCCGATGGCCTGCTGGAGCTGCAAAGGCCCGGATGTGGCCCGCGTCATCGATGAGAAAGGCGAGGATGGCTACTTCAAGGGGATGTGGGCAAAAGGTGGGCCGGAGATTGTCAACACCATCGGCTGCGCCGACTGCCACGACACCGCCTCGAAAGAGTTCAAGGAGGGCAAACCGGCCCTGCACCTCTCCCGTCCCTATGCCGATCGAGCCATGACCGCCATCGGCAAGCCGTTCAAGGATCAGGGACGCTTCGATCAGCAGTCTCAGGTGTGCGGTCAGTGCCACGTGGAGTACTACTTCAGCGGCCCCACCAAGGCGGTGAAATTCCCCTGGGACAAGGGCACCACGGTTGGGCAGATGGAAGAGTATTACGACGAGATCGGTTTCGCCGACTGGACTCATGCCCTCTCCAGGACACCCATGCTCAAGGCCCAGCATCCGGAATACGAGACCTGGCGCGCTGGCATCCACGGCCAGAACAACGTCGCCTGCGTCGACTGCCACATGCCCAAGGTGCAAAACGATCAGGGCAAGGTCTACACGGATCACAAGGTGGGCAACCCTTTCGATCGTTTCGAGCAGACCTGCCGCAACTGCCACACCCAGAGCAAGGAGATGCTGCAAGGCATAGTCCAGCAGCGCAAAGAGGCGGTGATCGAGACCAAGCTGAAGGTCGAGAAGCAGCTGGTGCACGCCCACTTCGAGGCCAAGGCGGCCTGGGATGCCGGTGCCACCGACGCCGAGATGAAGGACATTCTGCAGGACATCCGTCACGCCCAGTGGCGCTGGGACTATGCCATCGCCTCCCACGGGGTGCAGATGCACGCCCCCGAAGTGGCCCTCAAGGTACTTGGCAGCGCGCTGGACAAGGCCGCTGACGCCCGCACCAAACTGGCTCGCCTGCTGGCGACCAAAGGGATCAGCCACGAGATCGCCATCCCCGACATCTCCAGCAAGGAGAAGGCCCAAACCGCCCTTGGCATGGATATGAAACAGATGAACAGCGACAAGGCCCAGTTCCTCAAGACCACAGTCCCCGCCTGGGATGCCGAGGCCAAAGCGGCCGGACGGCTGGCACAGTAATGGCGCCTGCGGGCCCGACCAGATCGGGCCCGCAGCGGATGGAGGCTTCCTATGGGTGATTTAACGATGGATTTCTTACGACTGATGCTGATGGCAGCCATGCTGCTCACCAGCCTACAGGGTCAGGCGACCGAACCGGTTGCCGCCCCTGTTCCGGCCACACCTACCCCGGCCACACTGGAGGTGGAGTTTTTGCGCAATCCCGATGCGGCCTGTACCGACTGCCACAAGGAGCAGGCCTACGGCATGCACGGCAAGCATGGCCAGGCAACCAACCCCAACAACCTGGCGCCGGTCACCTGCACCAACTGCCACGGCCTGCCCTCTCCCCAGCACAGGGAAGGGGTCAAGGATGTGATGCGGTTCAGTGACAGCTTCAACGACCAGCAAAGCGCATTGCAAGATAAGCTGAGCAGCGCCAACGACACGCAAAGCGATGAGGCTTACCCCATCACCGAGCAAAACGGGGTCTGCATGAGCTGCCACGAGCCCAAACCCCTGCGCGAGGCGCTCTGGGCTCACGACGTGCACGCCACCAAGCTCACCTGCACCAGCTGTCACCAGCTGCACCCGGCCAAAGAGCCCATGGCGGGGATCCCTGAAAAATCCCGCATCAAGCTTTGCGTCGACTGCCACAGCAAGCAGCATGAGGCGATCAGAGCCACGAACGCCGCCCCGGGCAAGGAGGCACAATGAGCTGCTCTCGCCGTCACTTCATAGCGGGGATGAGCGCGGGGGCCCTCATCATGATGACGGGGCCTGTTCGCGCGACTGCCCTCGCCCACAGCCAGACCATCAACGGGGTGCGCTATGGCATGATCCACGACGAGACAGCCTGTATCGGCTGTACCGCCTGCATGGATGCTTGCCGGGAGGTGAACCAGGTGCCGGAAGGGGTTTCGCGCCTCGAGATCATCCGTTCCGGCCCCGTCGGTGAATTTCCCGATACCGAGTACCGCTTCTTTCGTAAATCCTGCCAGCACTGTGATAACGCACCCTGCGTGCACGTCTGCCCCACCGGGGCCTCCCATATCAGGGCGGAGGATGGCATCGTCGAGGTGAACCCGGACTTGTGCGTCGGTTGCATGTACTGTCTGGCCGCCTGCCCCTATCAGGTGCGCTTTATCAACCCGGTCACCAAGGTCGCCGACAAGTGCGACTTTTGCCGCAAGACCAATCTGGCGGCGGGCAAGGAGCCAGCCTGTGTGGGATCCTGCCCCACCAGGGCGCTGGTGTTTGGCAATCTGGATGATCCGGGCAGCCCCATCGCACAGCGGCTGGTGAAGGAGACCAGCTATCGCTACAAGCAGGCGCTCGGCACCTCGCCCAAGATGTACCGCGTCCCCAAAGGGGAGATAACCTCATGACCATGCAAGCGGCATTTCACTTCCCTTCCCTTGTTTTGGGATTTGTCCGATCGCCATCTACCGCAGTAACAGAAGGAGGAATGGATCATGTGGTATGACGCCTTTCATTTCCCTTCTCTTGTCTGGGACTGGCCGATCGCCATCTACCTCTTTCTGCTCGGCATCTCCGCCGGCGCCACCACCCTTTCGGTGCTGCTGCGCCGCAAAGGGGCCGGTAGCGAGAGCGGCATCATCAAGGCGACCGCCATTCTGGCGCCGCTCAGCGTGATATTGGGGCTGCTCATCCTCATCTTCCATCTGGCCCGTCCCTGGACCTTCTGGAAGCTGATGTTCCACTACCAGTTCGACTCCGTGATGTCGATGGGGGTCATGCTGTTCCAGCTCTATATGGCTGTGCTGTTCGCCTGGCTGGCGGTGGTGTTCAGAGCCGATATTGAGACGCTGCGCCGCCGGTTGCTGAAAGAGAAGTTCGCCTTTGTGGATGGACTGATCGCCCTGTTGGCACGCGTTGAAACCTTGCTGGCACCGCTGTTGCTGCTGCTCGCCGTGCTCTTGGGGGCCTACACCGGCTTTCTGCTCTCGGCGCTCAAAACCTATCCGCTGCTCAACAACCCGGTGCTGCCGGTGCTGTTTCTGGTCTCCGGCATCAGCTCCGGTATTGCCGCCACCATCTTGCTGGCGGTGACCCTGTTCAGAGAGAACCACCACAGCCAGGGGGTGAGCTTTGTCCACCGCTTCGAGCGGCCGGTGCTGGCGGTGGAGCTGTTGCTGCTGGTCTGCTTCTTTACCGGCCTCTACTTTGGTGGCGGCCAGAAAGAGGTGGCGATGTGGGCTGCCATCGGCAGCGGTTTCTGGGCTCAGGTGTTCTGGGTCGGGGTGCTGGGGATCGGCATGCTACTGCCCCAGCTGCTCACCCTGCTGATGCCCGCTCGGCTACGGGAGAGGAACGGCCATCTGGTACTGATCTGCAGCCTGACCCTGATGGGGATCTTGCTGCTGCGCTACTTCGTGCTCTACGCCGGCCAGATGACAGTCGTATAACAACCCGTTCACGCTCCTGCAGCGAGGTCGTGATCCGGTTATTAAAGTGGGGGACAATCGCCAGCCGCCCTCGGGCGACTGGCGCTGATTTGTTTCCAAGCATGTGGATGTTATGCCGCAGCGCCGGTACGGTGCAGGCGCTGCGGCATAACATAAACGATTGATTAACAGGAGGTTTTGTGCTAGCGGAGCTTGGCTATCTCTCACTGCTACTGGCAGCGGTACTCTCGCTGCTGCAGGGCACCTTGCCCTGGCTGGGATTGCGGCTCGCCTCCCCGACCCTGCTGCGCAGCACCAAGCCGCTGGCGCTGAGCAACGCCATCCTGCTGGGCGCGGCCCTGCTGCTGCTCGCCAGCTGCTTTGCCCGGGATGATTTCACCGTCAGCTATGTGGCCCAGCACGCCAACAGTGCCCTGCCCCTTGGCTTCAAACTGGCTGCGGTGTGGGCTGGCCATGAAGGCTCCATGCTCTTTTTCGTCTTCGCACTGGCTCTGTGGGGGTCACTGGTCGCGCTCTGTTCAAAGCGGGTCGATCCGCTGATCACCGCCCGGGTACTGGCCATCATGGGGCTGATCGTGGGGCTCTTTACCCTCTATACCCTGATCTTCTCCAGCCCGTTTGACCGCCAATTCCCCGGACCGCTGGAGGGGCGCGATCTCAACCCCATGCTGCAAGAT
The DNA here is from genome assembly GCF_029237385.1 of Aeromonas sp. 1HA1. Taxonomy (NCBI): domain Bacteria; kingdom Pseudomonadati; phylum Pseudomonadota; class Gammaproteobacteria; order Aeromonadales; family Aeromonadaceae; genus Aeromonas; species Aeromonas sp. 1HA1. The sequence goes on along the minus strand of NZ_JAACGC010000036.1, from coordinate 3,422 downwards.
ATAGGTCTTATCATTCACCCGCCCCTGCTCTATCTCGGCTACGTCGGCTTTGCAGTCAACTTCGCCTTCGCCATGGCAGCGCTCCATTCGGGCAGGCTGGATGGCGCCGTGGCCCACTGGAGCCGCCCCTGGGCGCTCGGCTCCTGGGTGTTTCTCACCGCCGGTATCGTGCTGGGCTCTTGGTGGGCCTATTACGAACTGGGCTGGGGCGGCTGGTGGTTCTGGGATCCGGTGGAAAATGCCTCCCTGCTGCCCTGGCTGCTGGGCACTGCCCTGCTGCACGCTCTTGTAGTCTGCGAGAAGCGCGGCGCCTACGGCCACGCCGTGCTGTTGCTCTCCATCTTCACCTTCGCCTTGAGCCTGCTCGGCACCTTTGTGGTGCGCTCCGGAGTGCTCACCTCGGTACACGCCTTTGCGGTGGATCCCAACCGGGGGCTCACCCTGTTGCTGCTGCTAGGGCTGCTGTTAACCTGCGCCCTCACCCTGTTTGCGCTGCGCGCCGACACCCGCGCCCCCTACGCCCGCTTCGGCTTACTGTCAAAGGAGGGGCTGCTCGGCAGCCGCCATCCTGCTGCTCTGCGTGGCCTGCGCAAGTGTGCTGCTCGGCACCTTCTACCCCATGGTGTTCCAGTCGCTCCATCTGGGATCGCTCTCGGTGGGGGCCCCCTACTTCAACACCATCTTCGTGCCACTGGCCCTGCTGCTGATGGGGCTGATGACCCAGCTGCCCCGTCTGCGCTGGCAGCAGCTTGCCGCAGGTTCCCGGCTCAACACCCTGTTGCCGCCGCTGTTTGGCCTGCTTGGCGGCGGGCTGCTTAGCCTTGCCTATCTGGAACAGGGATCTTTTTCCGGTAGCTGGAGCGGCATCCTCGCCAATATGGTGAGCCTCTGGCTGATGGCCAGCCTGCTACTCCCTTTCTCACAACTGACCTCACTTCGTGAGCTGACGTTCAAGCGGCTCGGCAGCTTGCTGGCCCACCTCGGGGTGGCGGTGTGCGCCCTCGGCATTGCCCAAGTGAGCCACCACAGTCAGGAAGGGGGCACAGTGCTCGGCGCCAACCAGCCCTACCGACTCGGCGCGTTCGAGTTTCGCTATGAGGGGCGAGAGCCGGTGATCGGCCCCAACTACACCGCCGAGCGCATCACGCTTAGCGTGTATAAGGACGGTAAAGAGGTGGCGCGGCTGACACCCGAGCGGCGCCACTACAGCGTGCGCACCATGAACATGAACGAACCGGGCATAGCATGGGGGCTGTTTGGCGATCTATACGTAGTGCTCGGCGAGAAGATGGGACCCGATGCCTATGCCATGCGGCTGCACTACAAGCCGCTGGTGCGCTGGATCTGGCTCGGCGGCCTGCTGATGATCGCGGGCGGCACCCTGCGCCTGCTCGCCCGTCGCCCCTTGCTTGCCTCCCATCCCATTGCGGTTGGTGCCTCCAATCTCCGGCTCGAACAGGAGGCGTTATGAGATCCCGCCTGCGCCTCTTTGTTCCCCTGCTGCTGACCCTGGGCCTCGGCGCCCTGCTCTGGCTCGGTCTCGGGCAAGATCCCTATCGTCAGGATGAAGCGACGCTGGGGCGCACCCTGCCTGCGTGGCAGAGCGACAATCTGCTGGATGGGAGTCCGATCCAGACCGCCAGCCTCAAGGGTGAGCCCTTTGTGCTTAACGTCTGGGCCAGCTGGTGCGTCAACTGCCGCGCCGAGCATCCGCTGCTCACCGAGCTGGCGGGCACAGTGCCCCTCTACGGTCTCAACTATCGGGACAAGGGTGACGCAGCCCGCGCCTGGCTTATCCAGGCGGGCAACCCCTATCGCGCCGTGCTGGCCGACCCCGACGGCAAACTGGCGCTGGAGCTCGGCGTCTACGGCACGCCTGAAACCTATCTGTTTGATGCCGATGGCGCCCTGCTTGCCCGCCACACCGGCGCGCTCACCAACGAGATCTGGCAGCGCCAGTTTGCACCGCTGCTGGCGCAGGCGCGGGCTGACGTGTTAGCAAGGGAGGCGAGACCATGAAGGGCATGACCTTGCTGCGTTACTTTCCGTTTTACTTTCTGTGTTACTTACCGCGTTTCTTGCCACATCTCCTGCTGCTCGGCCTGATGATCTCTTTCACGCCAGCAGCCACGGCCAGCGGGGTCGATACCTATCAGTTTCGCCATCCCGAGCTGCAACCGCGCGCGCAGGAGTTGGCCCGCGCCCTGCGCTGTCCCCAGTGCCAAAACCAGAATCTGGTGGAGTCCAACTCCTCCATCGCGCGGGATCTGCGACTCGAGGTCTACCGCTGGGTCGACGAGGGGCAGTCTGATGAGCTGGTGATCGCCCGGATGACGGAGCGCTTCGGCGATTTCGTGCGCTACGATCCCCCCTTCAAAGCCAGCACGGCGCTGCTGTGGGGTGGCCCCCTGCTGCTGTTGGGGCTCGCGCTGTTGACTCTGCGTCGTCGCCTGACGCGCACAGAAGTACGGGCCGTCCCTGTCGTTAAGGCCATCGTTGAGCCGCGCCATCAACCCGCCGCCGATCCGCGCAGCGAATTGAATCAGCTGATCATGCTTGGGGAGCAGGCCAGCCTCTCCCCCGCAGAGCCGCTCTATAGGGAGCTGACCGCCGCCCGCCTTGCCAATGCCACACCCGCCACAGAGTTGGCCCTGCGCGCACAACTGACCAACCAGCGTGACAATAGCGACCGCCATACCCGGCACGGGCGCGTCTTGTTGCTACTTGGCATCATGGCAATCGCTGCCGTTGCCGCCACTTACATGAGCAGCGGCCGCTATCAGGCATGGCAGGCCCATGCATCCCGTCCCGACCCGCTGGCAGGGCTAAGCCCACGAGCTCTGCAGGACAAGGAGCTGGGGAGTCTGCATCAAACCTTGCAGCGCAGCCCCGCCGATCTCAACAGCTGGGCGGCGCTCGGTCAGCTCTATCTCTATCGGGGCGAATATGACAACGCCCTGCTCGCCTATCAGCGCCTTGCCCTGCTGGAGGGGGGGGCCAGCGCGGCGACTCAAGCCGCCCAGGCCACCGTGCGCTACTATCAGGCGGGCCAGCAGCTTACCCCGGAGGCAACCCGCCTGCTGGAGAGCGCCCTCAAACAGGATAAAGGGGAAGTGAGCGCCCTGATGCTGCTCGCCGCCGATCACTTCCTGCACGGCCGCTACACCCGGGCCATTGCGCTGTGGCAACAGCTGCTCGATAGCGAGCGCCCTCGCATCAACCGTGCGGCGCTTATCGAGGCGATCCAGACGGCGAAAATGATGGGGGGATAACCCGGTTGATTGGGGGTATGTCGCTGTCTCTTGATCAGATCTTGATCCCCGAAGCCATCATCTCTTTGGCGGCAATAAAGCCGTCCAGTTTACTTTGCAGTGTTTGCCAGCCTTCCCAGAGTGAGCTCCAGCCTGCAATCCCTGTTCGCT
>NZ_JAACGC010000035.1:0-42736 GCF_029237385.1 Aeromonas sp. 1HA1 | reverse complement strand
AAAACTGAGCAAAAACAGCATCAATAGACATGAAGGCACTCCTGAAAAAGGAGCATAAGATCACAGCTGGATCGCAGGGTCAAACCTGTTTTTCTTGGTCAAAAAACGTTCGCGATCTTGCCCTGGGCCAACACCATGCTCCGCAGCAACAACTTCTTCGTTCCCCGTGGCATTGAAGCTATTGATGAAGTGGTAGCCGATAGCAATGAAAATAGATGGAAAATACCACCGCGTGGAATGGGCACCCCGGTTGACATCCGCACGGGTTTAATTGAGAAAAAAGTTGACACTGTATCATATGTCCCGATAGGGAATGCGCTCAGTAAAATTAATAATGGATTTATGTCTGGGGTGCTGTTGGATGGGGCAATGTTATCTGGTGATAAATGTATGTTTAGCATCGCGGAGAACGCATCTTAATGATGCGAGTAAATTTTATTCGTTAGAGTTGACTCACCAGAGGGAAAGGGTGAACGCAGGTGCTAGAAAATATGCAGAATATGCCTATTGGGCGCCCCAGGGTGGCTTTGTAGATATTCCTGTGCACCCTAGAAATGGTGAGCCTAACTATGTATTTACCCCGGATTTTTCAGGGTGTTGTTTAGTGGTAGACAAAATTAACGATACAACACTCAGAGTAAGGCATGTAGAGGGCGGGAAAGAAGAAGTGCAATATAACACTCTTCAGGCATCTGAGATTGGTAATGGAATGGTCGGACACATGCTATACGATGACTACGGAATAATTAATGGGAGTGAAAATAGGTGTGGGTTTGCGTTTATGGTCTATAGCGGAGGGCGCTGGGTCATTAAGTGGCAAGCGAACGTTGGAACCATGAAGTTGGTTAAAAAGAAAGCTGCTGGCCTTTTTTCTAAAACAGAATGTGAGACTGCGTTAGTCACGATTCCACCTGAGATTTTTGCAACGGGTAGTCGAGCTATCGAGGTTTAAACAATACTTGGGTGTTGTTGCCAAAATCGATGCAGCCCGAGAGCCATACGAGTCGGCCCCCTCTTTGACCTGTTATGCCGATATATATTGAGTACTCAGCCTATATTGGTCGCCGCTGTGTGCATGGACCCAATGTATATTCCAACGTATCCCCTGTCTGCCCCATGGCGATGGGGGTTATTTTTATGGGCGATTCAATGGTGGCCAGGGATCAGCCCTATCAAGTGTTGCAGGCTCTTCTGACGGGGATGGCGGCGGGTGGCGAGGCTGATGCGGGTGGTGAGCGGTTCCTCGGCGATGGGGTGATAGCTGACGCCGTGAGGATGCAGTTCGCTCACCGAACGGGGGATGATGGCGACCCCGAAACCGGCCTGCACCATGCCGACGGTGGAGAGCACCTGCGGGCTTTGGCTGCCGAGACGGGGGCTGAAACCGGCGCGCTGGCAGCGTTGGGTGATGGCATCGTGCAGGCCTGGCCCCAGTTCGCGGGGGAACAGGATGAAGGGGTCCGCCGCCAGGGCCTCGATGGCAATGGCGCCGCTGCCTGCCAGCGCATGGTGTGGGGGGAGGGCTATTAGCATATCCTCCTCATCGATGAGGTGGTGGGTCAGTGACGAGCTGCTGCTGCAGGGCAGGCGCAGGATGGCGGCATCCAGCTCCTCACTCATCAGATCGCGTACCAGGTTGGGCATGCTGTTCTCGATGGGATGCAGGCTCACCTCGGGCCAGGCCTGGCGAAAGTCATGGATGAGCCGCAGCACACTCGGGTGCAGCACTGTGGAGCCGGCAAACCCCAGGCGCAGGGAGCCGAGCTGACCACGGGCGATGCGCCTGGCCTTCTGCATGGCCTGCTCGGTTTGCGACAATATCCCCTTGGCATCCTGATAGAGGCTCAGCCCCGCCTCGGTCAGCTCCACGCTGCGGGTCAGCCGGTGAAACAGCGGCGTGCCCACCTCCTGTTCTAATTTGCGGATCTGCTGGCTGAGGGGCGGCTGGGCCATGCCCAGCGCCTCGGCCGCCTTGGTAAAGCTCTGCTTCTCTGCCACGGCTACCAGGTAGCGCAGGTAACGAAATTCCATATCTGGTACGTCTCGAAGCTGATGGGTTTGGATATTGGTATCAAGTTGTGATCTTGGTCACTATTGAATCCTGATTTACCAACCTAACAGGATTGGAGGTAAAACCCAAATGGAAACCAATACACAGTGTGACTGTGCCATCGAGATCAGCCAGCAGTTTGCTCGCTGGCAAGCCCGTCAGGGGGGGGGCGAGGTCTATCAGAGCTCCTTGATGAGCGCCCTGCTGGCCGGCGTCTATGAGGGTGAGACCACCATGGCGGATCTGCTGCGCCACGGCGACTTCGGTCTTGGCACCTTCAACCGGCTTGACGGCGAGCTGATTGCGTTCGAGCGCCAGATCCATCAACTCAAATCCGACGGTTCGGCCCGTCCGGCTCAGGCTGGCCAGAAAACCCCGTTTGCGGTGATGACCCATTTTCGCCCCTGTCTTGAGCGCCGCTTCGATCACCCCCTCAGCCGCGACGAGATCCATCAATGGATCGATCAACTGGTGGGCACTGACAACGTCTTCGTCGCCTTTCGGCTCGACGGCCTGTTTGAGCAGGCGCAGGTTCGCACCGTGCCCTGCCAGACCCCTCCCTACAAACCCATGCTGGAAGCCATAGAAGCCCAGCCGCTGTTCTCGTTCAGCCAGCAGCGCGGCACCCTGGTGGGCTTTCGCTGCCCGCCTTTCGTGCAGGGGATCAACGTGGCCGGTTATCACGAGCACTTCATCACGCAAGATCGCCAGGGGGGCGGCCACATCCTCGATTACGCAATGGGCCACGGCCAGCTGCAGCTGTCTGTGGTTCAGCACCTCAATATAGAACTGCCACGCAATCCGGCCTTTCAGCAGGCCGATCTCAATCCCGCCGATCTGGACCGCGCCATTCGCGCCGCCGAAGGCTAACCCTTTCGCTCAACAAGGAGTCATTGTCATGGAAAATCAACACTGGGGCTGTGGGGCCGAACTGGTTGTGCGCCACCTGGAAGCGCAGGGCGTCAAGCAGGTATTCGGTATTCCGGGGGCCAAGATCGATCGGGTGTTCGATGCGCTGGAAGACTCCCCCATCGACACCATAGTGGTGCGCCACGAGGCGAACGCGGCCTTCATGGCAGCTGCCGTGGGCCGGCTGACCGGCAAGGCCGGGGTGGCATTGGTCACCTCGGGGCCAGGCTGTTCCAACCTCATTACCGGGCTGGCCACTGCCACTTCCGAAGGGGATCCCATGGTGGCACTGGGGGGCGCGGTGCGACGGGCCGATGGTCTAAAACTCACTCACCAGAGTCTGGATACTGTCAGCCTGTGCCGCCCTGTCACCAAGTTCTGCGCCCAGGTGGGCACAGGATCGGCCCTCTCTGAGGTCATGGCCAACGCCTTTCGGTCCGCCGAGCTGGGTCGCCCCGGTGCAGCCTTCGTCAGCCTGCCCATGGACATCATCAACGAGCCGACCGATGGCGCCATCCTGGTGCCCAGAGCCATTCCCGAACCCGGTGCCGCCGATTCGGCAGGCATAGACAGGGCGTTGAGCCTGCTGGCACAAGCCCGCAAACCCGTGGTGCTGCTCGGCTTGCTGGCCAGCCGGCCGGAAAACTCTCTCGCGGTGCGCGCCTTTTTGGACAAGAGCGGGTTGCCGGTGACGGGCACCTATCAGGCGGCCGGTGTGGTGGACTCTCACCATTTCGATGACTTCGCCGGTCGGGTGGGGCTGTTCAACAATCAGCCGGGGGACAGGTTGCTGCAGGGGGCAGATCTGGTGATCTGCATCGGTTACAGCCCTATCGAATATGACCCTGTGCTGTGGAACGACACGGGTGAACGGCAACTGCTGCACATCGATGCCCTGCCGGCGGAGATCGACAGCAGCTACTGCCCGGCGGTGGAGCTGGTGGGGTCCATCAGTGCCAATCTGTATTGCTTGACCAAGATGCTGAACAAACCGCTGGCACGGGATCCCGCCATCGCCGCTCTGCTCGAGGAGATCCGCATCCAGCGCCATCAGCTGACCCAGCATGCCCAACATCTGGGTGGCATGCCGATCCATCCGCTGCGCATCGTCAAGGAGCTGCAGGACATCATAGGGCAGGACATGACACTGTGTGTGGACATGGGCAGCTTCCACATCTGGATTGCCCGCTACCTCTACAGCTTCCGGGCGCGCCAGGTGCTCATCTCCAACGGTCAGCAGACCATGGGGGTGGCGTTGCCCTGGGCCATAGGCGCCGCCATGGTGCGGCCGGGGGAGAAGATCATCTCTGTCTCCGGCGATGGCAGCTTTATGCAGTCGAGCATGGAGCTGGAGACGGCGGTGAGGCTCAAATCCAACATAGTGCACATCATCTGGGTCGATAACGGCTACAACATGGTGGCGATGCAGGAGGAGAAAAAGTACCGCCGTAGCTCGGGGGTGAGCTTCGGGCCCATTAACTTCAAGGCCTATGCCGAGTCCTTCGGGGCGGCCGGGTTTGCAGTCACCAGCGCCGAAGAGTTGCGACCGACTCTGCGCGCCGCTATGGCCGTGGTGGGGCCTGCCGTGGTGGCTATACCGGTGGATTACAGTGACAACCACCTGCTGATGGAGCAGCTCAGACCCGAGTTGCTGAGCTAGCGATCAAAAGGGGGCAGAGTTGCCGCCAATAGCAGAGCGCCCCTTGCCGGTTGGCAAGGGGCGCTCTGTCATGACAAAAAGGTATCCGCGATGGCGGCAGGGGTCATGACATGACAGCAGGGGGAATCACCATGGGGCCGGCCACCGCGAGGGAGGCTTCGTCCCCGCGCAGCACCCGCACCAGCGCGAGGGCAAATTCGATGGCGGTGCCTGGCCCCTGGCTGGTAACCAGGCGATGTGTCTCATCCGTCACGACCCGCGCCGTGCTGAGCTGGCGAGTGGGTAGCTGGGCCTGAAAGCCCGGGTGGCAGGTCACGCTGGCATCTCCCAGCAAATCATGATGTTGCAGTACCACCACGGGGGCGGCACAAATGGCCGCCCGCCAGCGGCCGAGCGTCGCCTGCTCCCTGAGCAGGTCGATGGCGAGCGGCGTATCACGGATTGCTTCGCTGCCGGGCAAACCGCCCGGCACGACCATGGCCTCGAAGTCACGGCTGGTCAGCTCGTCGATATGATAGTCAGCGACCAGCTGCACCCCGCGGGAGGCGCGGATCTGGCGCAGACCCGCTGGACAGCAGGAGGCGAGCAGCACCTCGATGCGGGCGCGCACCAGGGTGTCGACGATGGCGACCGTCTCTATCTCTTCCGAGCCCGGGGCTACCAATACCAATACGGTCATACTGCACTCCTTGGTTGCCCGCGCTCTTGCCGGGCTCAGCGCTTCTCTTTGATGGCCTGATAGAGGCCCTGATTGACCGGCACCGCTATGCCGTGTTTGGCGGCGCAGGCCAGCAGGAAGCCAGTGATGGCCTCGATCTCGGTCTCCCTGCCCTGATCCATGTCCTGGTACATGGAAGAGTAATTGTCGGCGGTGAGCTCCACCACCGTCATGGCGCGGCGCAACAGCTCATCGCTGCTGGTGGGCTGGCCTTCGGCCTGCATCACGTCCGCCACTTCCACGCAGATCTGTTGCAGGACATCGGCGAAGCGGGGGCCGGCCAGTTCACCATTTTTGAGTTTATAGAGCGCGGTCAGCGGATTGATGGCGCAGTTGATGGCGAGTTTTTGCCACTGGCGAGCCAGGATCTGCTCATCCCAACCGGCCTGACCGAGGGCGGCGCCGAGATCGTCCGCCAGGGCGGCATAGGCTTTGGCCGCCTCATTGACCGGGCCGAGCCAGGTTTCACCCTTGCCGGTATGGCGGAACACAAAGTGGCCGCCCTGCATGGCGCCGTGGCTGGTGACACCCGCAATGACAGGGTTATGGGGGAACAGCTGGACCACCTGCTCGGCTATGCCCATGCCATTGTGCAGCAGCACTATGGGTACTCCCGCTGCCAGCTTGCCCACCAGCGGCGTCAGGGCCGACACCACCTGACCGGCCTTGGTCACCACCAGCAGACGTGTGATCTGGCCTGGCTGGCTAATGAAACCGCGCTCGATGGCAATCAGCTGGGTATGGCCCTCCAGCGAGGTGAAGTCGATCCTGGGATGCAGGGTCGAACGGTGACGATCGCGCAGCAAGACGCGGGTAGGTTGACCGCTTTGAGTCAGCAGGGAGGCGAAGACGCCACCCAGGGCGCCGCAGCCCAGCAGTGACCATTGGGGGGAGGAGGGCAGTCGGGAACTGTGTAATCCGCTTGGCATGGAGAGACTCAATCAAGGTAGGGGTTGTATTCCGGTCAACCCCCGCCGGGGATAAGTGAAGATGTTGCGTGGCGGACACTAACAGGTCTCACCATTCCTGCACGCAGGGGATTCTAGCAGAGCAATCCCATCGAAATCAGCAAATTTGCCGGTTTTCTGGTAGATTTGCCCCCTTATAGCGCAACATGAGGAGCCCTGACATGCCGTCATTCGATATTGTCTCTGAAGTCAAAATGAACGAGGTGTTGAACGCCGTCGATAACGCCAATCGTGAACTGGCTACCCGTTTCGATTTTCGTGGTGTTGAAGCCAGCTTCGAGCTGAACAAAGAAGAAGTGAAGCTGGAGGCCGATGCCGATTTCCAGCTCAAGCAGATGGTCGAGATCCTGCGCGCAGCCCTGCTCAAGCGCAATATCGAGAACAGCTCAATGGACGTGGGTGATAGCGTTCACTCTGGCAAGCGTTTCCACCTGAACGTCAAGTTCAAGCAGGGGATCGAGAAAGAGATCGCCAAGAAACTGGTGAAGCTGATCAAGGATTCCAAGATCAAGGTGCAGGTCGCCATTCAGGGTGATGAAGTGCGGGTCACCGGCAAGAAGCGTGACGATCTGCAGGAAGCCATGGCGCTGGTACGTGGTGCCGAGCTGGGTCAGCCGATGCAGTTTCAGAATTTCCGCGATTGATAATGGGCGGGAGGGTTCGGCCCTCCCCCCTTGCGCGCTCGCCACGCAGTACGGCCGTCAAAGGTTCGATGACAGAGCCATAAAAAAACCGGAGCAGCTGCTCCGGTTTTTTGTATCTGCATTACCCGTTTGATTAGAACTTGTAGGTAACGGAGAAGTAGTGGCTGAAGCCGGAGCTCTTCCAGGGAGTACCGTCAAACGCGGTAGAGCCGTCTTTGGTGCCGTAGGCATCCATGAAGTACTTCAGGCCATAACCCACAGCGTAGCGATCAGAGTGCCAGTAGATACCGTGGAAGGTCGCCAAGTTGTCGCTGGTACGGTCGGCACGGCTGTGGGTATCCAGATCGAAGGCATAATCCAGGTAACCTTGATAGGAGACGAAGCTGCCGTTGCTGAAGGTATAGAAAGGCTTGAACCAGTTCATAGCGAACCAGTAACCGTTCCAGTCACCTTCTTCTTCGGTGAAGAACTGGTTTTCAGTGGCGTGACGGGCATACAGGTTCATGCCAACTTTGCCAAACCAAGGCACCATGACATCGGCACCCAGACCGATCATGTTCTCCATCTGGTTGTCACCGATGTTGTTCAGGGAGGCGATGTACACCTCTTGCACCGGGCCGAAGGAGAGATCTTTGCCAGTCAGCGCATCCAGAGACAGACGCGGTGCAAACTTCATGAAGAGGTTCTGACCATCGTGCTTGTCGCTGTGACGGGAGTTGAAGACGTCGAATACGTCGACGTAACCGTACAGATCAAACAGACCTGAACGACCACCGAATTCCATTTCGAAATAGGTGTCTTTGTAGCCATCCTGACCGGCGGTGAAGGGACGCTGGTCGATGGTGTGCATGAGGTTGAACTGCATCCACTTGTAATCATTCTTGTGGATGTCACCACTGTAGTCAGCAGCAAAAGCCGGGGTGGCGGCTGCAGCCAGCAGACCGGCAGCGATAAGAGTCTTGGTAAATTTGGCCATTTTATTGGTCTCTTGTACGTTAGTTGAGGTTTTCCGTAGCCTACCCATAAGGAGCGGGGGGCATTCTAGCCAAATAAATTCATCGGAGAAACAAGAGCTGGGGAACTTTATTTGGAAGTGTGAATCCAATCACCCCCAAATTTACGCAAACGCTTGCTATTTATCCGATTCCGGTGGCAACGGCTTTCCTCGTTTGGCAACCATGATGATCAAGATCAACACAGGGATGCCAAGCAGGCTGGTACCGATGAAGAAGGTACTGTAGCCAAACTGTTCGACGAAATGTCCAGAAAACCCGGCCAGCAGTTTGGGCATCAGCAGCATGACTGAGCTGAACAGGGCGTACTGGGTGGCGGAAAACGCCACGTTGGTCAGGCTCGACAGATAGGTCACGAAGGCGGCTGTTGCTATGCCGGCGCTCAGGTTGTCGACTGAAATGATCAGGGTCAGCAGCTCGAGGTTGTGACCCACTTCATTGAGCAGGGCGAACAGCAAGTTGGTGCTGGCGGTGAGCAGGGCGCCGAGAAACAGGATTCGCAGGGTGCCAAAGCGCATCACCAGCACTCCCCCCAGGGCGGCCCCCACCAACGTCATGATGACGCCATACACCTTGGTGATGGTGGCCACTTCCGTCTTGCTGAACTGCATGTCCACGTAAAAGCTGTTGGACATCACCCCCATTACCACATCCGAGATGCGATAACAGGCGATGAGCCCCAGGATCAGCATGGCCGAGCCGCCGTAACGGCGGAAAAAATCGGCAAACGGACACCAGATGGCCTCGTAGATCCAGGCGCCGGCGCCGGCCAGCGAGGTGGGCCAACCACGGGAGAGCAGCAGCGCCTTACGCGCCGCTTGCTGCTCGTTCTGACCGGCGAGATCGATATCCGGTTCGTGGCAGATCAAGGTGGTGATGACGCCGAGTGACATAAGAGCCGCCATCAGCAAATAGGTGAGTCGCCAGCCGTTGTAGTCATAGCCGCTGTTGCTGCCGAACCAGGCGGCCAGCGCCAGCGCCCCTGCGCCGGCCATGATCATTGCCAGCCGGTAACCCGTCATGTAGGAGGCCGCCATGGCCGCCTGCAACCGCTCCGGCGCAGACTCGATGCGATAGGCATCGATGACGATATCCTGCGTCGCGGAAGAAAACGCCACCAGCAGGGCAAACAGGGCGAGTTGGGCGAGCTGGGTCTTGGGATCGCAATAAGCCATGCCTACCAGAGAGAGGGCAATCACTACCTGGGAGAGCAGCATCCAGCTGCGGCGCCGTCCCAGCCAGCGGGCGAGCAGTGGCAGCTGCAGCCGGTCAACCAGCGGCGACCACAGCCACTTGAGGCCATAGGCCAGCGCCACCCAGCTCATGTAGCCGATGTCGGTCAGGCTGACATCGGCCTCGCGCAACCAGAACGAGAGGGTGCCAAAGACCAGCAGCAGAGGCAGGCCGGACGAGAAGCCCATGGCAAACAGTATGAGGACCCGAGTCTCGAGGTAGACGGCGAGCGAATCTCGCCAGCTCGGTGTACGGACAGTGTTCAAATACCTGACTCCTCTGGGAAAATTGCGCCATTTTGTCAGGTTCGGGGGGGATAGCCAAGGCAAGCCGAGCGTGGTGGGTCTCGATTCAGGGGCGTGAACCCATGCAGTGGTGCGGGCAGGGGCCCTCGGTGGTCAGATAGTTGGCACACGCCATCAGCTGCAGGCGCAGCCAGACGTCGGTGATGATCTGCTGCTCATCCCACTGATGCAGGCTGTGCAGCAGGTACCAGAACACCCCTTCCTGGTCGGTGGCCGGTTGTTTGTCTGCCGGGATATGGGGCAAGTCTTGCCAGTGAGAGAGGAACTGCCAGCTCAGATCTTCCAACTGCTGATAGGGGATTTCTCGTGCCAGAAAATGACGAACCGCCTGGGCCAGCGAGACTGTGTGTTGGGCTAGGTAGTCGTTGCAGGTCACCGGAACCTCCTTCTCCTCATGTGGGCCATACCCCGGGGAAATGGGGTAAGGTCAGAGTATAGAAAGGGACGCCGGTGACCCGGGCAAAGACGCGGCGGAATGTGATCCGGCCCGCGTTATTTCTCCGCCAGCAACACCACCTTCTTCAGGATAATGGGGCTGGTGGGCACGTCGTTGGCGCGCAGAATGGAGCTGTAACCCGTCTGCACCTGGGCCAGTTTGTCCAGCACCTCCATGCCCTGTACCACTTGGCCGAATACGGTATAACCGGCGCCAGCACTGGCGTTGAGGTTGTTGTTGTCGGTCAGGTTGAAGTAGAACTGGCGGGTGGCGCTGTCCACGGCCTGGGTGCGGGCCATGGCGATGCTACCACGCTTGTTGGGCAGGCCGCCCTTGGACTCGTTGACCACGGGGTCAAAGGTCGGCAGTTGCTGGAACTGCTGGTTATAGCCGCCCCCTTGCACCACGAAGTCCTGGATCACCCGGTGGAACAGGCTGCCGTCATAGCTGCCGTCCGCTACGTAGCGCAGGAAGTTTTTCACCGTCTGCGGCGCCTGCTTGGAGGCCAGCTCCACCACTATGTTGCCGTGATTGGTCTCCATCCTGACCTTGGGGCCAGCGAAGGCCAGTGGGGTGATCAGCATGATCAGTAACCAGAGTTTTTTCATTTAACTATCCTCGCTCAGTTCGGTTGACCCTTGAGATAACCACGCAGGGCATTGTCCGCCATGATCTGTTGCAGCAAGCTGCCCAGCTGCTGGTTCAGGATGGATTCCAGCTCGGCCATGGTCGGTTCACCCGGACCTTCCTTGCTGGAGGACATGTTGAACTGCTTGGTCAGCTTGCTGCCCTGGAAGTCCGCAATCACTTGCAGGCTGACGCGGGACTTGGTGACATAAGTGAAGGTCTTCTCTTCCACCGTGACAACGGCGCTGGAGATGGCCAGGGTCAGATTGGTGGTACCGCTATTGCCAACGATCAGTCCCTGGCTGCGCAGACCTTCCGCCAGTTTCTCGGCCAGCAGGTTGTTGAGCGGCTGTTCGCTGTTGACCAGCACGACGGCCTTATCTTTCTTCTTGATGGAGAAGACGTAGGCAGCTTCACGCTTGTCGACTCCTTCAAGGGTGATGCGGTTGCCTGAGTAGTACTGCTGATTGGAAGGGACCACCTGCGGGTTGAGCAGCGCGGTTTCCGGCCAGTGAGTCGCGCAACCACCCAGCATCAGGGCGGCCAGCAGCAAGAGTGACTTTTTCATCATGGTTTCCTTTAAAGCGTTTGATGGCAGTTAACGTTTGATGGCTTTCAAAATAACGAATTTGCTGTTCGACGCAACGACCTGTGCGTTGGCAAACAGGCGCTTGAGTTTGTTGTGATAATCCAGATGACGGTTGCCTACTATCCAGAGTTCCCCCCCCTGGGGCAATACCCGGTGGGCATCGCTGAACATCTGCCAGGCGATATGATCGGTGATCGCCTGCAACTGATGGAAGGGCGGGTTGCAGAGGATCCGATCCGCCGAGCCCACCTCCACACCATCGAGACAGTTATTGACCATGAAGCGGGCGCGGGGCAGGGCATCCGGCAGATTGTGTTCGACGTTGAGCCGCGCCGAAGCGACCGCCATATGGGATTCGTCGATAAAGGTCACCTCCACTTCGGCATCCCGCGCCAGCAGCGCCAGCCCCAGCACGCCGTTGCCGCAACCCAGGTCGATCACCTTGCGTGCACTGTGCACAGGCAAATTGTCCAGCATGAAACGGGCACCAATATCCAGGCTGGTACGCGAAAACACATTGGCATGGTTGTGGATGAGCATGTCGGTGCCCTCCAGTGGCCAGACGGTCGGGAAGGGATTGTTCAGGGGGGTGGCCGATGTGCCATCGACGGTGCAATGAATGAGGCGTGCCTTCTTCCAGGCCAGCGAAGTGCGGGTCTGTCCCAGGTATTTTTCAAACAGCGCCAGGGTCGAACTGTGAATGTCCTTGGCCTTGCCGGCGGCGAGGATGCGGGTGGCCGGGGTTGCCACCTGACGCAGGGCCAAGAGTTGCTGCTCCAGCAGCGCCTGATATTTGGAGACCTTGATCACCACAAGTGCCGGGGCTGGCGGCAGAGGGGACAGCGTATCCTGCAGCGTGATGGCATTGGGATCCAGCTGGTTTTCCGCGAGGTTGGCCAGGGTGGCCCGCTCGCTGATGTAGGAGTCGCTCACACAGACAGGAGTATGGTCGTGCAGGTAGGCTGCCAGGGCACCGAAGCCGTCATTCATAATGATGACGGGGCCCGCTTGCGCGAGCGGTGCTTCTGCCAGGGTATTGATCAGATACTCGTCTGCCGCATCCCAGGCCTGCAACGGATCCTGGCTCTGGCGTGGATAGCGATACAGGGTCAGACGACAATGAGCCGTTTCGAGAAGGGTTTGCATAAGCGAAGCGTCCAGATGATTCATAAAACAGGCGCCAGCGGGGCGCAAAGTGGCGCTATTCTAGCGGGGGCGGAGAATTTCACCAGTCCGGCGGCACAGGGCGAGAGGCAAAACCGGGCCCATTTTCCCGTGGCGGACGATTTCGTCATACCACCAACCCTGGCTACAATGGCCGGACATCCATTTTGGGAGTTTTGCTCGTGACCATGCAACAACAGATCGAGGCCAAGTTGGCCGCTGCTTTGTCCCCCAGCCACCTGCAGGTGATCAACGAAAGCTACATGCACAGGGTCGCGCCGGGATCAGAGAGCCATTTCAAGGTAGTGGTGGTGAGCCAGGCTTTTGAGGGTCAACGATTGTTGGCACGCCATCGCCAGGTCAATGGCGTGCTGGCCGACGAGCTGGCGGGTGCCATTCATGCACTGGCGTTGCATACCTATACAGAGCAGGAGTGGCGGCAACGGGAACAGGCACCGACGACCCCGAGTTGCGTCAGCAAGAATGGTCTGGCCTAAGTCTATTGACTAATTGATTACCCAATCCTCGATTAATTAACAATTGCTAAACGTTTTTTGCGGCGTCGCTAGCCCCTGCTTGTGACGTCGCTCTCCTGCTCAGATATTCAAATTTCTAGTCGATTTTTGAACATAAACGCTATTACCTACTTTGGGGTAATAATGGCCAGTGCGAGGCAAATCCTGAGGTTTAGTGAATAAATCGGCATGATTAAATTTCGATGATTTTGTGATAGAGCGGGGATTTTCCCCATTTTGCATGGCAGTAAACTGGCCATAAGTGCTAAACTCAACTGCTTTTGAATGACCCTGTATGTTGCTGATTTGTTTGTTTCTTCGACATTATTTTGCAACATAAACGGGCTCATTCAACAACTCGTCGTGATGTATTTCTCGGCGCTAATCAACCTGTCTTCCCTTAACGGTAGTGCAAGTGAGTATGATTACAATTAAAAGAGGACTGGACATCCCCGTGCTGGGTGCTCCGGAGCAAGTAATCTACGATGGCCCGGCCATCACCCGTGTTGCTACACTCGGCGAAGAGTTCGTGGGGATGCGGCCTACTATGTTCATCAAAGTAGGTGATCGCGTCATTAAAGGTCAGGAGCTCTTCGAAGATAAGAAGAATCCCGGCGTTAAATTCACGGCCCCTGCCACCGGTGTGGTTTCAGAGATCAACCGGGGTGCCAAGCGCATTCTGCAATCCGTTGTCATCGAACTCGATGGGTCCGACGAGCAGGTGACCTTTGAGCATTTTGCGTCCGCCGAGCTGGCACAGCTCGCGCGCAGCAAGGTGCAAGAGATCCTGGTCGCATCAGGCCAATGGACTGCGTTGCGTACCCGCCCGTTCAGCAAGGTGCCGGCCGTGGAGTCTTCTCCCCGCGCCATCTTCGTCACCGCGATGGACACCAACCCGCTGGCCGCCAGTAGCGACCTCATCATCAAGGAACAGTCTCAGGCTTTCCTCGATGGTTTGGCGGTATTGACTCGCCTGACTGATGGCGCTGTCTACGTCTGCAAGGGCGAGGCCAGTCTGCCGCACGCTTCCCTGGCGCAAGTCAAAGAGGAAGTGTTCGTCGGCCCACACCCTGCCGGTCTGCCTGGTACCCATATCCACTTCCTGGATCCGGTCAGCGCCAAGAAGGTGCAGTGGTACATCAACTATCAGGATGTCATCGCTTACGGCAAGCTGTTCACCACAGGCCAGATCTTTACCGACAAGGTGATCTCTTTGGCCGGTCCGAACGTGGTCAAGCCACGCCTGCTGCGCACTCGCATGGGCGCCTGCATCAGCCAGCTGACCAACAACGAGCTGCGTGCGGATGAAAACCGCGTCATCTCCGGTTCCCTGCTCAGTGGTGCCAAGGCCGAAGGTGTGCATGACTACCTGGGTCGCTACCACAACCAGGTGAGCGTGCTGGGCGAAGGGCGTGAGAAAGAGTTCCTGGGTTGGGTCAATCCCAGCGCCAGCAAGTTCTCCATCACCCGCACCACCCTATCTCATATGATGAAGGGCAAACTCATCAACTTCACTACCACCACTAACGGTAGTGATCGCTCCATGGTGCCTATCGGCAACTATGAGCGTGTGATGCCGCTCGACATCCTGCCGACCCTGCTGCTGCGGGATCTGATCTCCGGTGACATCGATGGCGCCCAAGCGCTCGGTTGTCTGGAGCTGGATGAGGAAGATTTGGCGCTCTGTACCTTTGTCTGCCCCGGCAAGACAGAGTACGGCCCAGTCTTGCGTGAGTGCCTGACCAAGATAGAACTGGAAGGTTAAGCGATGAGTTTCAAGCAACTTCTTGAAAATATGGAACATCACTTCGAGCCGGGTGGAAAGTACGCCAAGTACTACGCCCTGTTCGAGGCGGCGTACACCCTGTTTTATACCCCCGGGTCCGTGACCCGCAATGCTGCCCACGTTCGTGATGCTATCGATCTGAAACGCATGATGATCATGGTGTGGCTGGCCGTGTTCCCGGCCATGTTCTGGGGCATGTTCAACGTCGGCAATCAGGCGATTGCTGCCATTGCCCATATGGGTACGGCAGCCGGTGCCGACACCTGGCAATATGCACTGGCACAACTGCTGGGAGCCTCGCTGGATCCTGCGGTCGCCGGTATCGGCAGCAAGATGCTGATCGGCGCCACTCACTTCCTGCCCATCTACCTGACCGTGTTCCTGGTTGGCGGTTTCTGGGAAGTGCTGTTCGCCATGGTGCGCAAGCACGAGATCAACGAAGGCTTCTTCGTGACCTCGATCCTGTTTGCTCTGATAGTGCCTCCCCAGCTGCCCCTGTGGCAAGCCGCGCTGGGCATCACCTTCGGTGTGGTGCTGGCCAAGGAAGTGTTCGGTGGTACCGGCAAGAACTTCCTGAACCCGGCCCTGGCAGGTCGTGCGTTCCTGTTCTTCGCCTACCCGGGTCAGATCTCCGGTGATGCTGTCTGGGTTGCCGTTGATGGCTACTCGGGCGCAACCGCGCTGAGCCAGTGGGCCCAGGGCGGCCAGATGGCGCTGATCAACGGTGCAACCGGTCAGGCCATCAGCTGGATGGATGCCTTCCTCGGAAATATGCCTGGTTCCATAGGTGAAGTCTCTACCCTGATGATCCTCATCGGTGCCGCCATGATCGTCTACATGCGGATCGCCTCCTGGCGCATCATCGCAGGTGTGATGATCGGCATGGTCGCTACTTCTCTGCTGTTCAACGTCATTGATTCCGGTACCAACCCCATGTTCAACATGCCCTGGCATTGGCATCTGGTGCTGGGTGGCTTCGCTTTTGGTATGGCCTTCATGGCGACCGATCCGGTTTCTGCCGCCTTTACCAACAAGGGCAAGTGGTGGTACGGCGCGTTGATTGGCGTCATGGTTGTGCTGATCCGTGTCGTGAACCCTGCGTTCCCGGAAGGCATGATGTTGGCCATTCTGTTTGCCAACCTGTTTGCCCCCCTGTTTGACCATTTCGTGGCTCAGGCGAACATCAAGCGGAGGATCGCTCGTGGCGTT
This sequence comes from Aeromonas sp. 1HA1, assembly GCF_029237385.1. Classification (NCBI taxonomy): domain Bacteria; kingdom Pseudomonadati; phylum Pseudomonadota; class Gammaproteobacteria; order Aeromonadales; family Aeromonadaceae; genus Aeromonas; species Aeromonas sp. 1HA1. The sequence continues at coordinate 26,910 of NZ_JAACGC010000035.1, read as the reverse complement.
TAAGAAAGACTCTACTGTCGGCACCCTGACGGTTGTAACTGGTCTGTGTCTGGTCTGTTCCATCGTGGTCTCTGTGGCTGCTGTGGGTCTGCGTCCAGCTCAGCAGGTAAACAGGGCGTTGGACAGACAAAGCAACATCTTGTCCGTTGCCGGCATCGATATCAGCAATGTAGCCAGGCGTGACCTGGCCCAATTGTACGGTGAGAAGATTGAAGCGCGTCTGGTTGACCTGACCACGGGTGAATTTGTTGACGGTGATGCCGACAACTTCGACATCAGGCGGGCAGCGAAAGACCCGGCTACGAGTATTCGTCTGGCGCCAGCCGACGACAGGGCTGGCTTGCGTCAGATCTCCAGAGTGATGCCGGTGTTCTTTGCCAAGGATGCAGAAGGCCAAGTCGGCAGCATCATACTGCCCATCTCCGGCCAGGGTCTGTGGTCTACCATGCATGCATTCGTCGCCGTGGCTGCTGATGGCGAGACCATCCAAGGCATCACCTACTATGACCACGGGGAAACCCCGGGGTTGGGTGGCGAGATTGGAAATCCGGTCTGGCAAGCGCTGTTCAAGGGCAAGAGGTTGTTCGATCAGGATGGCATGCCAGCCTTGCGAATCATCAAGGGCCAAGCCCCTGAAGGTTCAATGCATGAGATCGATGGCCTGTCAGGCGCGACTCTGACCGGCAACGGTGTACAGAACACGTTCGACTTCTGGATGGGACCCAAGGGCTTTGGTCCTTTCCTTGCCAAGGTTCGTGCAGGAGAAATCAACAATGGCTGACAAGAGCGAAATGAAGAAGTTGCTGTTGACGCCTGTGCTCGGCAACAACCCCATTGCACTGCAGGTGCTGGGTGTCTGTTCCGCGCTGGCCGTTACCAGCCAGATGCAGACTGCGTTTGTGATGACGCTGGCGGTGACCGCGGTAACCGCCTTCTCCAACCTGTTCATCTCCCTGATCCGCAACCAGATCCCGAACAGCGTGCGGATCATCGCCCAGATGGCGGTGATTGCCTCACTGGTTATCGTGGTTGACCAGGTGCTCAAGGCGTATGCCTACGACATCTCCAAGCAATTGTCGGTATTCGTGGGTCTCATCATCACCAACTGTATCGTCATGGGCCGCGCTGAAGCGTACGCCATGAAGAGTGCCCCGTTGCCCTCTTTCCTGGATGGTATCGGCAACGGTATGGGCTATGGCGCCATTCTGTTGAGCGTCGCTACCGTGCGTGAACTGCTGGGCTCCGGCACCTGGTTCGGCATCGAGCTGCTGCCGCTGGTGAACAACGGTGGCTGGTACGTGCCCAACGGCCTGCTGCTGCTGCCGCCGAGTGCATTTTTCATCATCGGTCTGATCATCTGGGGCGTACGCACCAAGGATCCCAAGCAGGTGGAGGCGAAGGATTAAGGTATGGAACATTATCTGAGTCTGTTGATTCGTTCGATTTTCATCGAAAACCTGGCCCTCTCTTTCTTCCTGGGGATGTGTACCTTCCTGGCAGTCTCCAAGAAGGTCAAGACATCTATGGGTCTTGGTGTTGCTGTCATCGTGGTGCAAACCATCGCGGTGCCGGTCAACAACCTGATCTATAACTACGTCCTGAAGCCGGGGGCTATCTCCCCCGAGCTGGATCTGAGCTTCCTGAGCTTTATCACCTTTATCGGTGTTATTGCGGCACTGGTGCAGATCCTGGAGATGGTGCTGGACAAGTACTTCCCGGCCCTCTACAACGCGCTTGGCATCTTTTTGCCGCTCATCACTGTGAACTGTGCCATCTTCGGTGGCGTCTCTTTCATGGTGCAGCGTGACTACAACTTCATCGAGTCTGTGGTCTACGGTGTGGGTTCAGGGGCAGGCTGGATGCTGGCGATCGTTGCGCTGGCAGGTATCCGCGAGAAGATGAAGTACTCCGATGTTCCACACGGCCTGCGTGGTCTGGGCATTACCTTCATCACCACAGGCCTGATGGCGCTGGGCTTCATGTCCTTCTCTGGTATCTCCCTGTAATCGGCTTTCCTGCAATCAGAAAGGAACGATAGATGGAAATTATTTTGGGTGTGGTCATGTTTACCGTGATCCTGCTGGCACTGGTGGCAGTCATTCTGTTCGCCAAGTCCAAGCTGGTGACTGCGGGCGACGTGACAATCAGCATCAACGGTGATCCGACCAAAGCCGTGGTTGGCCCTGCTGGCGGCAAACTGTTGGGTGCACTCTCCGGTAGTGGTATTTTTGTCTCCTCTGCCTGTGGTGGCGGTGGCTCTTGCGGTCAGTGCAAGGTACGGGTGAAATCCGGTGGCGGCGACATTCTGCCGACCGAGCTGGATCACATCAGCAAGGGTGAAGCCCGTCATGGGGAGCGTCTGGCCTGTCAGGTCACTGTGCGTTCCGACATGGATATCGAGCTGCCGGAAGAGATCTTCGGGGTGAAGAAGTGGGACTGTACCGTTATCTCCAACGATAACAAGGCCACCTTCATCAAGGAGCTCAAGCTGCAGATCCCCGATGGCGAGAGCGTCCCGTTCCGCGCCGGTGGTTATATCCAGATCGAAGCCCCGGCTCACCACGTGCAGTACAAGCACTTCGATATTCCCGAGGAGTATCGTGGCGACTGGGATCGCTTCAAGATCTTCGAACTGGAGTCCAAGGTCGATGAGCCAATCATCCGTGCCTACTCCATGGCCAACTATCCGGAAGAGTTCGGCATTATCATGCTGAACGTGCGGATCGCGACCCCGCCCCCGAGCAACTGGACTGCCCCTCCGGGACAGATGTCTTCCTACATCTTCAACCTGAAGGCTGGCGACAAGGTGACCATCTCCGGTCCGTTCGGTGAGTTCTTCGCCAAGGACAGCGACGCCGAAATGGTGTTCATCGGTGGTGGTGCAGGTATGGCGCCGATGCGTTCCCATATCTTCGACCAGCTGCGTCGTCTGAAGTCCAAGCGCAAGATGAGCTTCTGGTACGGTGCCCGTTCCAAGCGCGAGATGTTCTATGTCGAAGATTTCGACATGCTGGCGGCCGAGAATGACAACTTCCAGTGGAACGTTGCCCTGTCTGATCCGCAGCCGGAAGACAACTGGGATGGCTACACAGGCTTCATCCACAACGTCTTGTTTGAGAATTACCTCAAGAACCACGAGGCGCCGGAAGATTGTGAGTTCTACATGTGTGGACCTCCGGTAATGAATGCTGCCGTCATCAACATGCTGAAAAACCTTGGCGTTGAAGACGAGAACATCCTGCTGGATGACTTTGGTGGTTAATCAATGCACAGTGTTGTAAAGACCTGGCTAGCCTTCGGGCTAGCCTTTTTCTTGACTGGGTGTGGTCAGGAAACGGTCCAATCCAAGCCGGAGATCCACATTACCGGCAGCACCATGGGTACCTACTACTCCATCAAGGTGGCGGACAACGTCATCAGTGATCCGGCCAAGTTCCAGGCCGAGGTCGATCTCCTGCTGGAGCGGGTCAACGACCAGATGTCGACCTATCGTCCCGATTCCGAGTTGTCGCGTTTCAACCAGCACAGGAGCTCGACCCCTGTGGTGGTCTCTCGCGACACCGCACGGGTGGTGACGGAAGCCATTCACCTTGGTCGTGAGAGCCGTGGGGCGTTGGACGTTACCGTCGGTCCCCTGGTCAATCTGTGGGGTTTCGGGCCAGATGCCCGTCCGACCAAGATCCCGTCCGAGGAGCTGCTCACCCAGACCCGCCAGAAGACCGGTCTGGGCAATTTGCATGTGATCACCTCCGTCGATGCTGATACCCTGCGAAAGGATATTCCGGATCTCTACGTGGATCTCTCCGCCATTGCCAAGGGCTTTGGCGTGGACAAGGTGGCCGAGTACCTGGAGTCCATGGGGTCTCGCAACTATCTGGTGGAGATCGGTGGTGAACTGCGTATCAATGGCGTCAACGGCAAGGGTCACCCCTGGCGCGTGGCCATCGAGAAGCCGACTGCCAATGCCAGCTCCGTGCAGGAAGTGATAGTGGCCGGTGACAACGGGATTGCCACCTCGGGTGAATACCGCAACTATTACGAGATGGACGGTAAGCGCTTCTCCCACACCATAGATCCCATGACGGGCAAGCCCATCCAGCATCGCATGGTGTCGGTGACAGTGGTCCACCCCTCCTGCATGACGGCAGACGGGTTGGCGACTGTGTTCATGGTGCTCGGGCCCGAGAAGAGCCTGGCCTATGCCAAGGAGCGCGGGCTGGCTATCTTCGTGATCACCAAGACGGCCGATGGCTTTGAAGAGGCTTATTCAGATGCCTTCAAACAGTATCTGGTTAGAAAGTAAGAGGCGGTAGCATGCAGATTTTCTTGATCACCTTCGGGGTGTTTCTGGCGGTAGTGATGGCCATGGCCATAGGTTACATCTTCCAGAAGAAGACCATCTCAGGTTCCTGCGGTGGGCTGGGCACGGTCGGCATCGAAAAAGAGTGCGATTGTCCGGAGCCCTGTGAGAGCCGCAAGAAGAAGATGGCCAAGGAAGAGGCCCGTCGCAAGATGCTGACCGATAACCGGATCATCTGAGCGAGTCTGGGGCTGGAGTCGCACTCGACCCCATGCTGGATAGCAGGCGGGCTGACCTGATGGGCAGCCCGCTTTTTTGTAGAGGTGTGCTCAGTAGTCGTATTGATGACAGGCTTTCTTCTTGAACTCGGCCTTCCAGCGCGCCAGCTCTTCCCGTGTGCCCAGCTCGTCTCCCTGCCTGATGGACTGCTCCAGTGTCGCTATGCGGTCATATAGCCAGCTGCATTCGGCAGTCGGGTTATCCTTGCTGCTGCCTGGTTGCGACAGCAGGCAGAACCCCAGCGCTAATCCCAGCCAGAGTGCTTTCATCTCGTCCTCCTTGACCCATGGGGTGGTGAATGGTGCCTTAAGAGTCTATGCCTGTTCGTCGTTTTATGCTGATGGCAGAAACGCCAGCGCTGGGTTAGCATAGGCAGGTTGCCTGTTTATTCATACAGTGGTATGCGCAAAATCATTCACATCGACATGGACTGCTTCTACGCGGCGGTAGAGATGCGGGACAACCCGGCCCTGCGCGAGGTGCCGCTGGCCATCGGCGGCTCGACCGACAGGCGTGGCGTCATCTCGACCTGCAATTATGTGGCGCGCCGTTTCGGGGTGCGCTCCGCCATGCCGAGCGGCTTGGCCAAAAAGCTCTGCCCGCCGTTGGTGCTCATTCCTGGCCGGATGGCGGTCTACAAAGAGACCTCCCGCCAGCTGCGCACCATCTTCCTGCGCTATACCGAACTGGTGGAGCCGCTTTCCCTCGACGAAGCCTATCTCGACGTCACCGACAGCCCCTGTTGTGGCGGCAGCGCCACCCTGATGGCGGCCGAGATCCGCGCCGCCATTGCGCGCGAGCTGGGGTTGACCGCCTCGGCCGGGGTTGCGCCAAACAAGTTTCTGGCCAAGCTGGCTTCGGAGCAACGCAAGCCAGACGGCCTGTTCGTGATAACGCCGAATGAGGTGGATGAGTTCGTGCGCCAGCTGCCTTTGGCCAAGTTGCCGGGGATTGGGCACAAGACGGCCGATCGGCTGGAGTCACAGGGGCTTTACTCCTGCGAGGATGCACGAGTGCTCAGCAGCGAGGAGCTGATTGCCCGATTTGGCAAGTTGGGAGAGATGCTGACGGGGCGGATCTGGGGCCATGACGATCAGCCCGTGCAGGCCCAGCGAGTGCGCAAGACCATAGGTGTGGAGACCACCCTGGCTAGCGACGTGCTGGATGAGGCCGCCTGCTGGCAGGTGCTGAGCCGGCTCATTCCCGAGCTGGAGCAGCGCTTTTCGGTCGGCTATGCGCAGGCGCAGCTGATGGGGCAAGGGATCAAGCTCAAGTTTGCCGATTTTCAGCAGACCACTGTCTATCGCCGTGGCGGCTATCAGCCCGAGCTGTTTCACGACCTGCTCCATGAGGGGCTGCTGCGGGCACAGGGCAAGCCGATCCGGTTGCTCGGCCTGGTGGTCGGTTTGCCCCGTGACGGAGAAGTTAACCAGCTCAGCCTGGATTTTGCCTGATAAGGTTAAGTTTTTGTTTCTAAACCCGATAAACTGATCACATCTGTATGAGCTAGGAATGGTTGCATGAGTTCTCTTTCTGTTCAGGGGCGCATTACTCTGATCGCCGGTTGTTGTTTGTTGGCCAGTACCGGTGCACTGGTCGCCTCTTCTCTTTATAGTGCCGCCCGGATGCAGGATAAGGTACTGGCCTCCACCACGGAGGAGGCGCAGCGTTCGGCCGAAAACTGGATGAAGGCGATGGGATCCGAACAGGCGGCCAAGGTCACCAGTTATCTGGATGAGGCCTATTTCCGCACCACCTTGTTGGCGCAGGGGGTCCTGTTCCAGCGCAAGAATGCGGCGGATAATTTCGGCTCATCCGAGACGCTGCGTGGCGCCGTCAATCAGCAACTGCACGATGCGGCGGCCTCCTCGGACAATCTGCTCGGTGTCTATGCGGTGTTCGAGCCGGATCAGCTCGACGGGGAGGACAGCAACTACCATGGCTCCAGTGCGCTCGGCGCCAACGACAAGGGGCGTTTCTCCACCTATTGGGCCCGGGTCGACGGCAAGATAGAAGCTGAGGTGCAAAACGAATCCGTGCTGGCGGACGAGAGCCCGACGGCGGCTGGCGGTGTGGAGAACGAATGGTATCGCTGCAGCATCCGCAGCAAGGCGCTCTGTCTGCTCGAACCTTATCTTGACGATGTGGGGTCGCAGAGGGTGCTGATGACCTCGGTGACAGTTCCCCTGCTGCAGCAGGAGACTCTGCTTGGCATGGTCGGGGTCGATATCTCACTGGCCACCTTGCAAAACCTGGTCAAGGAGATGGGTCAGGTGCTCTACGACGGTCAGGGCAAGGTGCTGCTGGTCAGTCACGAAGGGCGCGCTGCTGGGGTGGATGGCTTTGACGTGACCCTGGGCAGCCCGCTTGGCCAGCAATATCAGGCGCTGGCCGGCGATCTGACTGGCTGGCTCGGCCAGGGGCAGACCATGACCCGCTGGAGCCCGGACGGTGCTTTGCTGCAAACCTTCGTACCGGTCAGGATGCGCGGCACCGCGCAGACATGGGGCATCTATATCGAGTTGCCCCGTAGTGTGGTGCTGGCCTCGGCTCGTCAGCTGCAAGAGGAGCTCTCCAGTCAGGCCCATCGCAGCGTGGTCACCCAGCTGGTGATAGGTGGTGTGATCTCGGCGATCGGGCTGCTCTGTATCTGGCTGATGGCCCATCAGATAGTGGCGCCCATCCGCGCCGTGGTGGCCCGCCTCAAGGACATAGCCACCGGGGAGGGGGACTTGACCCAGCGCATCGACTTGCATCGCGATGACGAGATAGGTGAGCTGGCCAAATGGTTCAACAGCTTCCTCAACAAGTTGCAATCCACTATCAGCCAGGTAATAGACACGGTCGCGGGTACCCGTGCCAGCGCGGAGCAGGCGGCCCTGGTTGCCGAGCGCACCAGTGCCGGCATGCAGGCCCAGTATCAGGAGGTGGATCTGGTGGCGACTGCCTTCGAGGAGCTCAGCGCTACCGCGCTGCAGGTGGCGGGCAACGCCAACTCGGCGGTGGCGGCAGCCAATCAGGCCGATACCTCGGCGCAGGAGGGCAAGTATGTGGTGGCCGATACCCAGGAGGCGATGCGCAAGCTGATGGCGGTGATCAGCGACGCCAAGCCGGTGGTGGAGCGGCTCTCCGCCAACAGCGAGAACATCAACGACATTCTGGTGGTGATCCAGGGCATCGCCGAGCAGACCAACCTGCTGGCGCTGAACGCGGCCATCGAGGCGGCGCGGGCTGGTGAACAGGGCCGTGGCTTCGCCGTGGTGGCCGACGAGGTACGCAATCTGGCGGGGCGTACCCAGAACGCCATCGTCGAGATCCAGACCCTCATAGGGCAGCTTCAGTCCGGTACCCAGGCCGTGGTCAAGGCGATCATGACGGGCCACAGCCAGGCGGATGTGACGCTGACAAAGGTGGATCTGTCGGTCAGCGTGCTGGAGAAGATCATCCATGCGGTAGCGACCATACATCAGATGAACGAGCAGATTGCCCGGGCGGCGCAGGAGCAGAGCGGGGTGGCGGACGAGATCAATCGCAACGTCAGCAACATTCGCGATGTGGGCCACACCATACGGGCCGAGGCGGCGACCTCCGCCGAAAACGGGCGCGAATTGTCGGCGCTGGCGGACAAGCAGCAACAGCTGGTGGGGCAGTTCAAGGTATAGGGATAATAAAAAAGGCGCCATCCAACCGGAGGCGCCAAACACATTCAGATGACAGACTGGGTTAAATCGGTCAGATTTAAGCCCCTCTTCCCGCAGAGGAAGAAACACAACACCACAATCGCAAACCACTGACTCACAAAAATCACATGTAAACCAACATGGAAGAGAAGAAGTGAGCCATATGACAACGGATTGCGAAGCGAATTATGTTTATTCACTGGTCGGCCCGCAACCGACAAATTATAATGCCGCCCATTAGAAAAACTCATCATCGGCTGGTCTCATGTCTCGTCGTTTACCCCCGCTCAATGCACTGAAAGCATTCGAAGCTGCGGCTCGTCACTTAAGCTTCACCCGGGCTGCGGAAGAACTGTTCGTGACCCAGGCTGCTATCAGTCACCAGATCAAGGCGCTGGAGGAGTATCTCGGCATCAAGCTGTTTCGTCGCAAGAACCGCTCCCTGCTGCTGACCGAGGAGGGGCAGGGCTACTTCCTAGACATCAAGGACATCTTCACCTCCATCTCGGAGGCGACCGACAAGCTACTGGCCCGCAGTGCCAAGGGGGCGCTCACCGTCAGCTTGCAGCCGAGTTTTGCCATCCAGTGGCTGGTGCCCAGGCTGGTGAAGTTCAGCGAACGCCATCCGGACATAGACGTGCGGATCAAGGCGGTGGATATGGACGAGGGGTCGCTGACCGACGATGTGGACGTGGCTATCTACTACGGCCGTGGCAACTGGCCAGGGCTGAGATCCGACAAGCTGCACACCGAATACCTGATCCCCGTCTGTTCGCCGCTGCTGCTGACCGGCCCCAAACCGTTGCGCACCCCGGATGACCTGACCCGTCATACCCTGCTGCACGATACCTCTCGCCGTGACTGGAAGGCCTGGTTTCGCCAGCTCGACATAGATGCCCCCAATGTCAATCAGGGGCCCATCTTCAGCCACTCGACCATGGTGATCCAGGCGGCGATCCACGGTCAGGGTGTGGCGCTTGGCCACAGCGTGCTGGCCCAGCCAGAGATCGAAGCGGGCCGACTCATCTGCCCGTTCGAGCAGGTGCTGGTGAGCAAGAACGCCTTCTACCTGGTGTGCCAGGAGCAGCAGTCCGATCAGGGCAAGATAGTGGCCTTTCGCGACTGGATGCTGGAGTTGGTGGAGCAGGAGGAGGCCCGTCGCCGGGCACGGCTTGCCGATGCAGCCGATGCCTAGGTCACCACAGACGGGTGCATGTTGTCGGGTGAGACCTGCCAGGTGGCGTGATGAGTGACGTGATGAGGGAGGGGGCAAGCGATGCCCCCGTTCGTATTTTACTGGCCCATGGTGCCGGTGCCGGCATGGAACACGCTTTTCTTTCCGAGTTGTCACGCCTGTTGGCGGGGCCTGATATCGAGGTGGTGCGTTTCAACTTCCCCTACATGACCAAGCGGGCCCTGGATGGCAAGCGCAGGCCGCCGGACAGGCAGCCGGTGTTGCTTGACCATTGGCGCCAGATGGCGCGGCAATTCGCCCATCCCCGGTTGTTTCTGGCGGGCAAGTCCATGGGGGGACGCATGGCGGCAGAGCTGTATCGCGAAGGAGGGGGCGAGATGAATGCTGCAGGATTGCTCATTCTCGGGTATCCTTTCCACCCCCCGGCCAAGCCCGACAGCTGGCGGGGCGAGGTGCTCAAGCAAATCAAGACGTCGACCCTGCTGTTGCAAGGGGAGCGCGATACCTTCGGCACGCGTGCCGAACTGGCAGATTTTCCTTTCTCACCCCACGTATCGGTCCACTGGCTGACCGATGGTGACCATGGCTTCAAACCGCGAAAAGCCAGTGGTGTGAGCGAGCAGGAAAACCTGCAACAGGCGGCCGATCGGATAAAGGGCTTTATCGCCACCACCCGGGTTGAGGCCTGACGGTGGTGAACGAGACAACGAGGGAGCTAAGGATGCAGATCCATCGACATTGGCTGGTGCTGGCGGGTTTTTTTGGCCTGACGGCGACCCTGTTGGGGGCTTATGGCGCCCACGGTCTGGCGGCGAGCGGCGTCATGCCTTCGCAGCTGGCGGCGTTCAACACCGCCGTGCAGTATCAGTTTTTTCACGCATTGGCCCTGCTGGTACTGGGTTGGTGCGGTGTGCGCAGCAAGGTGATCACCTTTGCTGGCTTCGCATTTGTGCTGGGGATCCTCGGATTTTCCGGCAGTATTTACGCCATGGTGCTGCTCGGCAGCAAGGGGCTGGGGCTCATTACCCCGGCCGGTGGCCTCTGTTTTATGTTGGGATGGGCGGCTCTGATATGGGCTGGCTGTCGTCTTGGAGGAAAGAATGAATAATCTGCTGCTTTATTGCCGCCCCGGTTTTGAGAAAGAGGCGGCGGCAGAGATCACCGAGCGTGCCAGTAACATGCAGTGCTACGGTTTCGCCCGGGTCAAGGACGACAGCGGTTATGTGATATTCGAGTTGTATGACGAGGAGCAGGCCGATCTGCTGGCGCGCAAGCTGCCATTCAGGGAGCTTATCTTTATCCGTCAGATGCTGGTGGTGACCCACGAGCTGAAGGATCTGGATGTTGCAGACCGGATCTCGCCCATCATAGAAGCGACCCGCGAATACACTATCTGCGGCGATCTGCGGGTTGAAACCGCTGATACCAACGAAGCAAAAGAGCTGTCAGCTTTTTGCCGCAAGTTCACCGTGCCGCTTCGTCAGGCGCTGCGCAGCAACGAGATCCTGACCAAGAAAGAGACGCCGCACCGCCCGGTGTTCCATGCTTTCTTCATGGCCAATGATCACCTGTTGCTGGGCTACTCCTATTCGTTCAACAACTCTGAATTTCACATGGGCATTCCTCGCCTGCGTTGTTCGCCAGATGCACCGAGCCGCTCCAGCCTCAAGCTGGAAGAGGCCTTCTATGTGTTCGTGCCACGGGAAGAGTGGGACCTGCGTCTCACCTCCGGCATGAAGGCGGTGGATCTGGGCGCCTGCCCGGGTGGCTGGACGCATCAGCTGGTGCGTCGCGGCATGATGGTGACCGCAGTGGATAATGGCACCATGGCACAGTCCCTGATGGACACTGGTCAGGTCAAGCACCTGCGTGATGACGGTTTCGTCTGGCGGCCCAGCAAGAAGAACATCTACTGGCTGGTGTGCGACATGGTCGAGAAGCCAGCACGGGTGACCCACATGATCGCCGACTGGTTCCGCGAGAACGACTGCCAGGAGGCCATGTTCAACCTCAAGCTGCCGATGAAGAAGCGTTACGCCGAAGCGGTGCACAACATAGAGGTGTTGCGCGGCCTGCTCAAGGAGATAGACAACGCCTTCGTCATTCAGGCCAAGCAGCTCTATCACGATCGCGAAGAGATCACAGTGCACGTCTACAACAAGTACTGGGTTTCCAAGCTGGAAGCCAAGGAGTGATATCCGGCCCCTTGCCGTGAGCAGAAAAAAGACCGACGGCAGTGATGCCGTCGGTCTTTTGCTATCTGCGCCATGCAGCCAATGTCAGAAGCGGTAATCGAGACGCAGTGATGACTCGTCATCCGTGACTTTGAGCTCAATCTGCAAGGGGATACTCTTGTCGACCGGGTTGAACTGCAGTTTTACCCCATCCCCTCTGAATTTGATGGCGGTGTCCATGCCCGCTGCCTTGAATTTGATCCTGGGTTTGTGCTGTTCAAAGGAGAGGCTTACGCTTTTTTCTGCCGTCAGATTCAGGGTCGGATAGGCGGTAACCTGCTTGTTGCCATCGCTGTCCGTCATGATTTCTACCCCGAAGGAGAGCGGTTTGGGGGCCTTGAGCAGCTCGTTGGTATCCAGGGTGGAGCGCCAGACCTGGCTGGCTTGCTGGGTGGCGGCAGCCGGTGGCTCTCTCCAGGCATTGTCGACCGGCCTATCTACTGCCATGACGCTGCTGTTGATGAGCAGCAGGCTGAAAATAGCGCGCATAATGGATCTCCTAATCCCTTATCTATTGAACATAGTAGCCAATTGATGAGGGGGAGAGCGCGCCGCGAGATAAAACAAAGGGAGCCGAGGCTCCCTTTTAAAATCAGTCTATTAGGCTAGTTCACAGCCGATCTATGATGGACTGGGTGAACTCGCTGGTGGAGGCTGTGCCCCCCAGATCCCGGGTTACCCGATCGCCAGATTCTATGGTGGCGCGCACTGCTTCCCGGATGCGTTCAGCCTTGTCCTGCATGCCCAGATATTCCAGCATCTGGATGGAGGCGAGGATCACCGAGGTCGGGTTGGCGATGTTCTTGCCCGCGATATCCGGTGCCGAACCGTGCACGGCTTCGAAGATGGCGGCACCATCACCTATGTTGGCGCCCGGCGCCATGCCAAGGCCACCCACCAGACCCGCGCACAGATCCGAAAGGATGTCGCCGAACAGGTTGGTGGTAACCATGACATCGAATCGCTCCGGGTACATCACCAGGTTCATGCAGGCGGCATCGACGATCATCTCCTCGCTCTGGATATCCGGATAGTGAGCCGCCACTTCACGGGCCACTTCCAGGAACAGGCCCGAGGTGGACTTGAGGATGTTGGCCTTGTGGATGATGGTGACCTTCTTGCGCCCTTCCTGACGGGCCAGCTCGAAGGCGAACTTGACGATGCGCTCAGCCCCGTCGCGGGTGATGATGCTCATCGCCTCGGCGCTCTTGTTGTCATCGCTGCGCTTCTGGCCGGCGCCCGAGTACATACCTTCGGTGTTCTCACGTACCGTGATGATGTCGATGTTGTCGTAACGGCTGCGTGTGCCCTTGAAGGAGATAACGGGGCGGACGTTGGCGTAGAGGTTGAATTTCTTGCGCAGGGAGACGTTGATGGAGGTGAAGCCGCCGCCGACCGGGGTGGTGAGCGGACCTTTCAGGCTGACCTTGTTCTTCTCGATCAGATCCAGGGTGGCTTGGGGCAGCAGCTCGCCGTGCTTCTCGAGGGCAACCAGACCGGCGTCCGCATATTCATATTCGAAGTCGCAACCGGCGTGGGTCAGGATCTGGATGGCAGATTCAATGATGCTGGGGCCGATGCCGTCGCCGGGGATCACGGTAATTTTTCTTTTTGACATGAGACGTATCCACTTCTAGGGAACAGAGGGGGAGGATTCGGCCGTTTTATACCATTTCTACACCTAACCCTCCATGTTTCTTTACATTCTATCTGCTTTTGTCAACAGCAAAGGTGAGTCCCGTCATGATTGGCAGGATAGCGGGAGGCCTGTCAGGCCTCGCTGTCGGGCACGGGAGGATAACGTATCTCCCGCAGGTTGAACCCCAGCGGAATGTCCCGCTGCAGCTGCACCAGCCGCTGGGCCAGCAGGGCCTCATCCTGATGTTGGCGCAGCTTGAGCAAGGGCTTGCTGGCGCCCTCCTGCTGACAGGCTGCGAGCAGCGCCGGGAGATCGCCATGTTGTTGCAGCAGCAGGGTCGCGGTCTTGGGGCCAATGCCGGGTACCCCCTTGATGTTGGAGCCACCGATGCCGGTCAGGGCCCAGAAATCCACCAGTTGCACCGGCGCCACCCCATATTGTTGCTCGACGAAGGCGGCATCCAGCCAGCGCTTGTTGAAGTAGTCACGGATCTGGATCTGCGGACAGATGAGCTGACAAAACCCTTTGTCGGTGGAGATGATGGTGGCCCTTGCCCCGTGCAGTGCAATGCCGCTGGACAGGGTGGCGATGAGATCGTCTGCCTCGTCGGTCTGGGAGAGAAGGGCATCCACGCCGCACTCCCAGAACGCATCCTGCAAGGTGTTCAAGCCTTCACGCAGCTCGACCGGCATGGGGGTTCGCCCCTCCTTGTAGGCCGGATAGACCTCTTTGCGCCAGCTGTGCACCTCGCCGTCAAATACGGCGATGGCATGGGTTGGCTCGCTGCCCGCCAGCAGCTTGCGGCAGGTGTTGATGAGGTTGGCGCGGGTGGCGATCAGCGCCTGGGCCGGGGTCAGCGCCTGCTGGACTTGCACCGCATGCAGACGACGGATGAGGTTGAGGGCATCAATGATGAGCAGGTGTGGCCTGATAGTTGACATGGGACACTCTTGGCGGTCGAGACGCGCCATTGTAACAAACAGTCCGCCCTGATGGGGGATTGATGGCATCCGTGTGCCAGAGGCCTGTCAGTAAAGAGGGGCGCCAATGCGCCCCTCTCTTCGTATTGCGTGCCTGCCTTAGCGCACTATCTCGTAGCAGGGCACATACTGGCTGCCCGGCAGCTTCATCCGTTGCTGCTTGACGAAGCTCTCCAGCAGCTTGTCCATCAGGTGCATCAGCTCCTTGTCGCCGTGCAGCTTGAAGGGGCCCTTCTTCTCGATGGCGCGAATGCCCCCTTCCTTGACGTTGCCAGCGACGATACCGGAGAAGGCACGGCGCAGGTTCGCCGCCAGCAGCTGGGGCGGCTGATTGCGATGCAGGTCCAGGCTGGCCATGTTGGCGTGATCCGGCTCGAATGGCAGCTGGAATTCGGGCTCGATCTTGAGGGACCAGTTGAAGGAGTAAGCGTCGCCGACGGATTTGCGATATTCGCGAATTTTCGGCATTGCCTCCTTCATCACCCGGGCTACTTCCGGCGCATCGCCGACGATGATGCGGTAGAGGCTGGTGGCGGGTTCACCCAGGGTTGCCTTGACGAAGTCATCAATGGCGCGGAAGTAATCGGCGCTCTCCTTGGGACCGGTCAAGATAATCGGTATGGGCTGCCGCTCGTTGGCGGGGTGCATCATGATGCCGAGCAGGTAGAGCAGCTCTTCGGCTGTGCCGACACCGCCCGGGAAGATGATGATGCCGTGGCCCAGACGCACAAAGGCCTCCAGTCGTTTCTCGATATCCGGCAGTATCACCAGCTCGTTGACGATGGGGTTGGGCGGCTCGGCGGCTATGATGGACGGCTCGGTCAGCCCTATGTAACGGCCATTGCGCACTCGCTGTTTGGCGTGGCCGACGGCGGCGCCCTTCATGGGCCCTTCCATGGCCCCCGGGCCGCAGCCGGTACAGATATTGAGCTCGCGCAGCCCCAGTTCGTTGCCCACCGCGCGGGTGTACTGGTACTCGATTTCGTTGATGGAGTGGCCGCCCCAGCAGACCACCAGATTGGGATCCGCACCCGGCAGGATAGCCTTGGCGTTACGCAATATGGCGAACACCACGTTGGAGATGTGGGTGGAGCTGGTCAGGTTGACCAGCCGGTTCGACTCCAGCTGGGTCGAGACATAGAGGATGTCGCGCAGCACGGAGAAGAGGTGCTCCTGAATGCCACGAATGATTTCGCCATCCACAAAGGCGTGTTCGGGGGCATTGAACAGTTCGAGTTTGACCCCACGCTCGCGCCGGATCACATGAATATCAAAGGATTTGAAACGCTCCAGTATCTCTTTGGAGCTGTCGGTATGGCTACCTGAGTTGAGCACTGCCAGCGAGCAGTTGCGAAACAGTTGATAGATATCGCTGGAGGCTGTTTGTTTGAGGCGATCCACCTCGAGTTGTGACAGCAAGTCCATGCTGCCGACAGGATTGATGTGCGTAATCATAGGTTCCCCTTTCACTCGCTTGTTATCGTTGTGCTTTTCCCTGGGGAGAAAACGGGATGCCATGTGGAATCCCTTGAATTTGATAGTAGAGGTAAGCGGTGGGGCAGGGGAATAGGGGAGAAGTGCGTTTGCTGCTTTTTTAGACTGCCATTAGCCCAGGTTGACCTGATCCCGGCCCGAGTGCTTGGAGCTGTAGAGCGCCTTGTCGGCCCGTTCGAACGCATCCGAGGTGTTATCCCCTTCCCGGAACAGGGTGGCGCCGATGGAGATGGTGATCTCGACCCTGGCATCGCGAAAGCGGAACGGGATAGTTTTGATGGTCTGGCGCAGGGTCTCCAGCGGTTTCTGGTACTTGTCGGGGTTGATGTTCGGCAGCAGCACTACAAACTCCTCGCCGCCGAAGCGGGCGATGAAGTCGGTGTCACGCAGGGCTCCCAGCAGCGCCTTGGCAACCACCTTCAACGCCTTGTCACCGGCCATGTGGCCGTAGTTGTCGTTGATGTTCTTGAAGTGATCGATGTCGATGATGGCCAGACAGAGTGGTGTGCCGTAGCGCAGCCAGCGCTTGTATTCGAGTTCGAGCCGCTCGTCCAGCGCCGCCCGGTTATGCACCTGGGTCAGGCTGTCGAGGAACAGCTTGTGTTTCTGGATGGTGAGCCGTTTCTTGTACTCGGCGGTCTCCTCCTTCATCAGTCGCAGCTTGGCCTCCATGTTGGAGAGGCGGGTGAGCAGGTGACGCTCGCGGGCGGCCATGGCTTCCCTGTCCTGTAACAGCAGATTGATGGCACCCATGTGGCCCGAGATAGCGCCCTTGAGCTCATCGAATGAGTCGTTGCTGGCCAGGGTATGGTCGATGGCGCGCAGCTCCTTGTCGATGGCCTGACGGGTATCCTGGGTGGCGCTTTGCAGGGCGCGCCCTTCGTCGAGAGATTCGGTGAAGCTGAAATGCACCGCCGAGAGGCTTTCGTTGAGGGTGCTCAGGAAGGCCTGGGAGGATTTTCGCTCCTCGCGGGTGCCCTCTATGATGAGCTCGATCACCTGCAGGCAGATCTCGGCCAGCTGCGGCGGGGTGATGCCATGGAGCAGCTGGCGACGGATATCCGCCAGCCTCTCGCCGATGGCACCGGCAAAGTCCAGCTCTGTGATGAGCCGCTGCAACTCGTCGGCTATGTGGGCGTGGGTCTTGGCATCAAACGGGATGGTTGGCTCGGGGCAAGAGAGTTCGGCTATAGCGATGACAGGCGTGCTGGCGACGGGATCCTGCAGGGGCTGGGTCGGTAGCAGCTGGATTTTGATGGCCTGCTGGTAGAACTCCAGCAGCCGGATCACCTTCTTCTGATGATCGCCAATGCCATAGCCATCTGGACTTGCCAGAAACGCCTTGAGGGACTTGCGGGTATCCTCCGGGAAGCCCTTGATGGACTTGAGCTGCTTGGAGCCAAGGTCGATGGCGGACTTGGTCAGGTTAATGGACTCTTCCAGCGCATTGCTGTGTTGCTGCAGCAGTTTTTCAATGGCCAGCAGATCGGCGTCCAGCGAGGTGAATGCGGGATTGTTATCCAGTTTCTGCTTGAGCTTGGCGAAGCGATTGTCCAGCTCACGGTCGAAGCCACGACAGAAGAGCATCAACTTGTTGATAAACTCGATGCCGCGAGCACGCTCTGCATCGGAAAACGAGAGCACGCCGTCGAGCTCCAGCTGCTTTTGCTGAAGGGATTCCCTGAGTCTGGCCAATTGTCCTGCTACGGCAGCGATATCATTCATTATTCAGGTCGCCCTGTTGTCATTATCGTTTTTGTGTTGGATAGCAACGGCGGTCGAACCCGGTTCCAGACCCAATTGATTATCTATGTTGTCATTGGCCATCCGGCGCTTTCGTCCGTGCAAGTCGAAGCCAATTAACCCATTGCTTTTCATGAGAAGAATTTACTTTTACCAGTCCCTTGTCAATTGCCATCAAGCAGCATTGCCACACATCCCCATTAAAAAACGCGGCCTGTTGGCAATCGATAGCGGCCAGCTCCAGCCAGACACTTTGCTGGTGTTTTTCACTGAGCTGAATCGCTCCTGCCAGTGCCAGATAACAGAGGTCGAACAGGCCGTGGTGATCGAGGGCGGTCGCCGCCTTGGGCAGGAAGGGGTGGCTGACGATGCCGAGGCTGATGTGGCGTTCCAGCGGGTGCTGGCAGGGGAAGGCGGCAAGGGTTGCGAGCAGATCCTGGGCCAGCCGGTGCAGATCTTCCACATGGCGCTGGGGCACCACGTAGAGCAAATGACCTTCACGCAGGTCATAGATGCGCCCATCCTGCGGTGTCAGCCCGTTGACATAGCTGCCGAAGGCCTGCTCTATCTCGCGGCTCACCTGATAGCCGTGATGTTCCATGCTGTTGACCAGGAAGGGCACTCTAAACAACAGATAGTGCAGCTTGTCGTCAAATTCGCTGGTGGGCAGATCGCTCAGATACCAGCGTTCTGATGTTTGCTGGCGCCTGGCCATCTCGCGTGGCCAACGGTTCATCAGCCGCTGCCAGTTGGCCAAGCCGGTGCGCGGCTCGATCAAGATGGCCTCACCCCGCTGCTTGCCTTGCAGGCGGGCGACGCGGAGCTTGAGCCAGAGGGTGAAGAACAAATAGATGAACAGGGTCAGCAGCAGGCCTGTGATGACGCTCGACCAGAGGTAGCGATCCTGCTGGTGCCGGCTGGTTTTGAGCTGCTGTTCCAGCTCCTTGATCTGCTGCTCCCGCTCCACCTGGACATAGTTGTCGCGGATCGCCTCCTGCTCCAGATCGACCTGCTGCTGGCGTACCTGCTCGCTGCGCTGGTGGAAATGCTTGTAGCTGTCCAGCGCCTGCTGGAGGTGGCCCTTCTGCTCGTAGGCCACCGAGAGCAGGCGGAAGATCTCGAACTGGCGCTGGGCATCGCCGATCTGGTTGGCCAGCGCCAGCGCGTTTTCCAGCTGCAGGATGGCGATGCCGTCCTCCTTCTGCTTGAGGTGCAGCTCACCCAGCAGCAGCAGGGTGTCGATGAGCGGCTCCTTGTCGTCGCCCAGCTCGTGGGACTGGCGTGCCGCAGTGAGGTAGTTGCGGGCCAGGGTCAGGTTGCCGGTTTGCAGATAGGTCTTGCCTATCTCGTACTTGAGATGGGCGATGCGGGTGCGATTGTTGCCTTCGTCCAGCAGATCCAGCGCATTGAAGAAGTAGACCAGCGCCATGTTCATTTCGCCCTGCTCCCGGTTGAGGCGGGCGAGCACGATCAGCGAATCGCTGAGCAGGGAGGGGTTGCCGAGGGCATGAAAGTAGTTGGCGGCCTCATTGGCATACTGCAGCGCCTTCTGCGGTTCATGTTCCGCCTGATAGAGGTTCACTATCTGGTTCGACAGCAGCCCGAGGAAGAGGGGATCCTGCAGCCCCCTGGCCTGTTGCTGGGCGTCGATGTAGTCACCGAGGGAGAGCTGGGGCTGCCTGAGGGCATGGTAGAGATCGCCGCTCACCGCGCTGACCCAGGCACTGGCCAGCGGCTCCCTGGTCTTGTCTGCCCAGCGCCGAGCCTCGGCCAGCTGGCGTTTAGCCTCGTCGAACTGGTGTGCCTCTATGCTGGCGTTGGTGCGCAGCAAGCGGCTGTAGACCTGCAGCTGGCTCTCTTTGAGGCTGGGGTTGCTGAGCAGGGTCTCCAGCTGGCCGAGCAGGATTGCGCTGGCACCATGGGAGTGATCCTGCAGATTCTGGCTGCGGACCTTGAGGTAGAGGCCATGGGCCTGCAACTCCAGTTGCTGCTCTTTGGCAGCCATGGCGATGCCCTGATCGAGCGACTTCTGGGCTGCCTGGAACTGCCCCAGTTGCAGCAGACACTCCCCCTTGAGCAGGTGGGCGCTGGTGGCTTGGGCGGCCGTGCCATAGCTCAGCAATGGTTCGCGATAGCCGTACTCCTGGCGATTGCTGATGATTTGCTTGGGGTTATTGGCTGTGCGCGTCAGGAAGGCCGAGGTGATCTGGACGCATCTGGCAGGATCGGTGAGCACCAGGGTCTGGGCCTGCTGCAGATCGATAGACAACTGCTCCTTGGCCAGATCCAGATTAGGAGCCGACAGGGAGGACATCATCATTGCCAGAAAAAACAGTTGATTCATTGGATTAAGGACAGCACAGGGGTGTGGGCATGTTATCCAAGCCCCCCCCTGCACGTCCAGCGTTTACTGGCGGGGGGGAGGAAGGGGCCTGGGATCCAGGCCCCTCTTTGTCAACTGCGCCCGGCGTTTACTGGCGGATAAGGCGCAGGTTGGCGGGAGGAACTTCCCAATCGCTGCGAAACGGGTTGATGTCCAGTCCACCACGGCGGGTATAGCGGGCATAGACAGTCAGCTGGCTAGGGCGACATTGGTGCTTGAGATCGGTGAAGATCCGCTCGATGCACTGCTCGTGGAACTCGTTGTGCTGACGAAACGAGATGAGGTAGCGCAACAGTTTTTCCCGATCCAGTCGCGGGCCACGATAGTGGATCACCACGGATCCCCAGTCCGGCTGGCTGGTCACCAGGCAGTTGGACTTGAGCAGGTGGCTGTGCAGTGTCTCTTCCACCTCCTCATTGCTCGCCGCCCCTTGCAGCAGCTCGGCATCGAACTCGTAACAGTCCACGTCTATGTCTTGCTCATCGATGCACTCTCCCGGCAGGGTCGCAATGTGATGAGGTGCCTGAGTCAGCGGGAACAGGGTGACGCTCACATCGCTGCCGGCGCAGGTACTGAGATCCTTGACCAGCAGCGCCTGTACCGCTTCCAGCGAGTCGCACCGGGTCTGGTTGAAGGCGTTGAGGTAGAGTTTGAACGACTTGGATTCGATGAGGTTGACGCTGGTGGCCGGGACTGAGATCTCGCCGACGGCGACCATGGGCTTGCCTTTGGCATTGAGCCAGGAGAGCTCGTACAGGGTCCAGACGTCACAACCCTGGAACGGTAGCGTGCCGGTCAGGCCGAGGTCGTCGCGGTTCAGGCTGCGCGGTACCGGTTGCAGCAGGGCCGGGCAGTACTGGCTGATGTAGGCAGACTGCTGGCCCAGGCTCAGCCCCTGCAAGGCGTGGGCACCTGCGTATCTCTCTTGTTTGCTCATGTGTTTGATGATCCGGACGTTGAATGAGCCATTGCACTGGCAGCCTTGCCCCAGGTCGGTGCCGCGGGATGATAGCCGCCAAGTAGCGGTGTCTCGCGCTTCACCTTGTCTGCTCACGGCTTTGATGGTGCAATAGTGGACTTTGGCAGCAATTGTGGGGAATTTCGATGTCGGATCAAGTCTTGTCTGCCCTGGAACACTTTTTTTTACGCTGGCAGCGTGATGGCGAGGCAAGGCGAGGACTGCCCCTGTGTGAATGGGAGGCAGACTGGCGCTCCCCTTGCGAGCTGGATGAGCCCAGAGAAGGGCGGGTCGCCTGGCGTCCGTATCAGCGCAGCGAACCCGCTGACTTCGCAGCCATGGCCGATGCGTTGGAGCTGGTCCTGCATCCCGCAGCCCTTGCCCTGTTTGGCCACTGGTTCAGCCGCCCCATTCCCTGTTCCTACAAGGGGTTGCGCCTTGAGTTGATCCTGCCGTGGAACGAGGCGGATCTGGACCTGCTCAGGGAAAACCTCATCGGCCACCTGCTGATGCTGCGCAAGTTGAAGCGTGCGCCATCGATCTTCATCGCCACCACCCGCCACGAGATGACGCTGATCTCCCTTGATAATGAGAGTGGTCAGGTGTGGCTGGAGTGGCTCGACTCCGGCCGCCGTTTGGTGCTGGCGCCCTCCTTGTCCGCTTTTCTCGCGCGGCTGGAGACCTTGCCGCAATAAGGGGCCTTGCACCAATTCGAACGAAAAGAGCCTTGCCGCTTGGCAAGGCTCTTTTTCATTGCCCCTTTATCACAGGTTGGCGTGGCGCCTAATCCTTGAAGTCCCAGGAGAGGTTGGAGATCAGCCGGCAGGGATCGCACTTGAAATCGAAGATTTCGTGCAGGGGTTCGGCTAGCGCCCACTCGCCACCGCAGCCAGGGCAGGGGCGGGCCTTCTCTTCGGCGGCGCTCAGCCCGCCGACCCGGTAGAGATAGTAATAGGTAGGAATGCCGCTCAGGGCCTCCAGCCGCTTGCCGAGATCGCTGCCACGGCGTTGCAGCCGGCTGCCTACCTCGCCTATTTCGTGCAATGCCGCGTGTTCGGCGATGGAGCCGTTCATCTGCAGCTGATCACACGCCTCCCAATCCTCCTGCCACTTGATGATCTGCTTGTGGTCACCGTTGGCAATGGCGGGCAGCCGATAGAGCGGTATGGGGGCGAAGTGGTCGCCACAGCGCAGTGGCGAGCAGGTGTGCAGGAAGCTGGTGTAGAGCAGCATCCAGCTCGGCCGCTCGTCGGTGTGGCCGCAAGGATCCGTGCTATCGGAGAGCAGATCCACGCCTTGCAGCTGGAGTTTTGGCGCGAGCAGTCCCGCCTGATTGAGCTGCTGTTCGGCCAGTTTGACCTGCTCGCTCTGGTTGTCCGGGTGCAGGCTGTCCTGCTCGGGGCAGACTACCCGGCTGATGAACTGACCCTGCTGCATGCTGGTGGGAAACTCCCGGCCAAGGATCTGGCCCTGATAGCGCAGCATGTCCAGGTAGTTGACGATGGCCCGTTCGGCCTCACCGAGGGAGGTATCGCGATAGCATTCAAAGCTGAGTTCGAGAATGTACATGGGTGCTCAGTCCGGCTGGCGTTGAAGCAGCAGGGTGGTCAGGCGATCGACCTTCTGCTCGAGCCGGTTGAGCTGATCGCTCAGCTGCTGCAGGTTGACGGCATCGGGCGCCATCTCGGGCTTGGCAACCGCAGGCGTGGTGGCCGCTGATGATTCTGTGGGCTGGGGTTGCTGTTTCCACTGGCTCAGCACCTTGAGCAGCTCGGCCATGGGCACGGGCTGGCTGAGGCGAGCCTTGATCATGGCGGTGGAGGGGGTGATCCCCTTCGCGGCCAGTTCGTTGGCAATGCGGATGATCTCTTGGGCGGACATGGGGGCTCCTGCGCAGGATGGCGGTAATACGGGCTGGACGGGGCACAGAGCTTAACCAAACCGCCTTCGTCTGGAAAGCGGGCTGGCGAGAGGAGGAGGCTCAATCGCTCTGGCGCAGCCGCACATCCAGCTGATCGATGGCTTCCGACCAGTCCGCATCATCCCAGAGCGCATCGCGCAGGAAGTTGGCCTGGGATTGGGTCCAGAAAGCGGCCTCGGGCAGCAGGGTCTGATTGTCCAGCCTGTGTTCGTGGATGAAGCGGTGTTGGCTCAACTCGTCGTTGGCCAGGCCCAGCTGGGCAAACAGGGCGGACAGGTCGTGGGTCAGGAATTCCATCTCATCTCTCCCGAGGGGCATTCCTGAAAATTATAGGTCCGGATCCGTGCCGGCTTGCTATTGCGATGGCATACGTTAGAGGCAAAGTGGCTGGCCCGACTTGGTCTCTGGCCAGCGGGAGCCGCACTGGCTGGCTTACTGGGATGGCATGCGATGGGGGGGCAGGTCGACGCCGACGATGTGCAGTCCCTGCATGCGCAATTGTCCTTGATAGTTGCTCTCACCATCGCTGGAAAATTCAAACTCGTAGTAGGTCAAGAGCCGCAGCGGTTGGTGCGCCAGCGCACGGTGGCTGCGTGCCAGCGACAGCAGCTGCAAATCGTGATGCTGGCAGTAACGGCGCATGTATTGCCAGGCGAGCTCGGCCTGGCGGCGCTGATGCCAGAAGGCTGCGCCGATGAAGATAAGCAGCAAGATACCGAGCATTTCACCCATCGAGGGCTCCTTCTGTGTGATGTGGCCTTGTGTGGACCGGGTGGCGAGCCACCCGGCCGCTATTCCATCAACCGTTACGCTGCGGCAAACAGGCGACCTATGGCCTGACCGAGCGCATCGCTTCGCGCCGGATCCCGCAATCTGGCCAGCATATCATCGCGCAGGGCCGGCAGGGTCACCAGCTCGGCAAACACCTGATTGAAGAACTGGGTCGGTTGCAGCGCCAACTGCTCCAGGAACAGACCGAGCAGGTTCGGTACCTTCAGGTCGAGCCAGAGGCGACCGGCGATGGCGAGCAGCAGGGCCGGGCTCGGCTGGGTTTGCAGCAGGGTCAGCAGCTTGTTGGTACGCATGGCATTGCCGTTGCACGAGGCCAGCGCCCGGCACAGGTAGGCCAGTGTTTCGGGGTCGGGCTCGGCGCCCTCCTGCTCCTTGCCGATGCGCTCGAACAGGGCACCCTGCACGGCCGGCGGCAGCGGGACATTTTCCAGGCTCTGGCACAGGGCGTAGAGCGGCGCCTGAGGCAGCTTTGGCAGCGCCTTGCACACCAGTGCCAGATTGCGCTCGTCCTGCAGCCGCTCGGCCAGGTCGGCGAAGCCTTGCAGGCCCAGCGCCTGCCAGCCTTCGTCACCGGGGGCTGCCAGATAGTGACACAGGGCGTCGTAGTAGGCGGAAGGGGCTTGTTCCAGCTGGCGGGCCAGCTTGGCATGCAGGCTGGCCATCTTGGCCTCGGCCGGGCGGAAGGTGTAGGGGTTGTCGGCCAGTCGCTGGGCCTTCTCTTCATCCAGATCACCGGTCAGCTTGTAGCCCAGGGTCTCGACCACCTGATCCATGAAGAGTTTGGGGCCGCTGCCGATGAGCAGGCCGCGCTCATCGAGCGCAAACTTGAGGAACCAGAGGTAGTGCCTGGACTCCGCCGGCTGGAAGAAGTGGACGCCGAGCCAGGCGTGCTGTTGCAGGGGCCAGGGATAGGGTTCCTGCTGCTGCTCGATGCGCACGAAGGTATCGCTCGGTAGCGGCCGCACCTGACGACCCATGTCGAACAGTTGAAACTGGGTATCGGCCTGGGTCAGAAACTCGGTCAGCGTGTTGATGGTAGACATGATGTGATCCGGCTAAGGGTGATGCGGGCCGATTATAAAGCGGTTATATCAGATAGCCAGTGAGGGGCAGACTTCGGCCTCACCGCCCGTGATGGGGTGAAGCGCCTTGCCCATGGATGCAGACTTGAAAGGAATTATGGTGATCAGATCACCGCCTTCTCAGTTAATGCCGTTCCAACCGCATCAATTTGGGCAACAATGCCGGTTGGCGCTGCTCCTGCCGCCGTTACCAGCAGCGAAGCGAAACTGGCATCTGCACGACGTACCGTTATGTCGAGAATGGGCAAGCGCGCACCTGAACCGGTCAGGGCCGCACGCCCAAATGCTAGGCTGAGCAGCTCAAGCCAGACCGTCAGATGGAGGAGTTCCTAATCTAGGCTTGTGGGCTCATGCCGATTGATTGTGTGGCCATTTTCTTCTTTTCTGTTGGGGGGAGTGTGCTATCTGATTGATTGTTGGTACTATTTAGTACGTTTTATCGCATGTAAGCTGAATGTTTGACCACTACCCCGTTGCATTTTCTCAATACTGCCGACGCACTGACGCTCATCACCCAGTTCGATACGGCCACTGACGAGCACACTATAGTCGCGCTGTTGCGTGCCCTCAGCCAGCAGATGGGCTTTGACCACTTTCGGCTGGCGTTCATCTCGCCAAGCTCTATCCAGCGTCCCGAGGTGCGCATTTTCAATGGCTGTCCTGCCCAGTGGGTGCAGATCTATGATGCGCAGAACTTCTTTGCTGTAGACCCTGTGGTGCGCAAGGGGATGACGCAGAGCACACCCATCCTGTGGGCTAATCTCATCACCGAGTGTTGCGACCAACAAGATATCGATGGGCTTGAGGTGATGCTGCAGGCACAGGATGCTGGTCTGCGTGATGGCATCACGATCCCCTGGCATGGGCCTAATGGCCATGTAGGGCTGCTCTCTCTTATCATGCGGACACCACGCACTGAACATCAATGGCTTAGCGCGGTTCCTTTTCTTAGCTGGCTATCAAGCCATGTCTTCGAAGCCGTTGCACGGGTGTGTTCGTCAGCAATGCCACCGCGTGACCCTTTAAGCTTGCGGGAACTGGAGGTCTGCCAGTGGGCGGCAGAGGGGAAGCAAGTCAGTGATATCGGCAAAATCCTGGGCATCACCCCTAGAACGGTGACCTTTCACCTGGAGCGTATTGCCGAGAAGCTGGGAGCAAGCAATAAAAGCCAGGCGATATCTTGGGCGCTCAAGCAGGGGCTGGTGCGGCTCAATATCGATGCTGCGTTAGTGGGGAATGTTGATGAGGACGGTCAATAATTCTGACTGGCGCAATTTGTTGCCCACATATTAGGCTAAATCACTGTTTGAGCAATATTTTCTGAGATATGTGCACTGTTTGAGCGAAAGCTTGCTCAGAGTTGTGCGGTTGAGGCTATGGGTTGGCGGTAAGTCATTGATAAATAATGAAACGAAAAGTTGGCACGGTCACTGCTAGGGGTTTGGTCGAGTGCTAGCTCATTTAACCCACCTATTTAGGAGCATACACATGCCAACTCCATGTTATATCAGCATCGAAGGTAAAACCCAGGGCAACATCACCGCTGGTGCCTTCACCTCCGACTCCGTCGGCAACATCTTCGTACAAGGTCACGAAGACGAGATGCTGGTACAAGAGTTCAATCACCAGGTAACTGTACCGACCGACCCGCAATCCGGTCAGCCTGCTGGTCAGCGTGTCCACAAGCCGTTCAAGTTCACCGTTGCGCTGAACAAAGCCGTGCCGCTGATGTACAACTCCCTGGCTTCCGGCGAAATGCTGCCGAAAGTGACCCTGAAGTGGTACCGCACCTCTGTGGAAGGCAAGCAGGAGCACTTCTTCTCTACCGTGCTGACCGATGCCACCATCGTTGACATCGACTGCCAGATGCCGCACTGCCAAGACCCGGCGAAATCCGACTTCACCCAGCTTATCCAGGTCTCTCTTGCTTACCGCAAGATTGACTGGGAGCACACCGTTGCCGGTACCTCTGGTGCTGACGACTGGCGCGCTCCTATCGAGGCATAAGCCTGACGTTCTGATTTCGTTATTTCCTGTATTAGGTTTCGTATCTTGTGGCCGGTGTGCACCGGCCTTTATCCCGTGTTTCTCCGGCCAGTCTTTGGCTGCCGGAGCCTTTTATGTTTTGCCATCCCCCTGCCCAGAGATTGATGTCGTGGTAGTGAGAGCGGAGTGATGGCAAAGCACACAAGAGGTTTGAATTATGTGTCCCTCCATTGCACTGCTTGGT